>CAZOKU010000039.1:0-14341 GCA_964580715.1 uncultured Rhizobium sp.
CGCTGGTTCGATTCCGGCTTCAGGCACCATCCCACATTAGATTATGCAATAACTAATTTATTGCAATCAAAGAGACATTCCTTCCGCAATCCGCCTCTTCCTTGTGTTTTGACCTTCTAAAACTAAAAAAATCTTTTTCATTTTTATAAGTGTCAATTGCTAAGTCTTGCACTTGATTAACGCCCGCCTGCCGCAATTTTTTTGCAACATAAGCTGGCAAATTAAACATATATTTTCCAACAACTTCTCCTGCAACAAAAAACGCACTATTTTCTGCATCTTCTTTTAGAAAATCATCATAAAAATCTTGCGAAACCTCATAAGATTCTTGCCGAATCATCGGCCCGATTATTGCAGAAATTCTAGATGCACCAAGATTTTTCATCTCTTGAACTGTCGCTTGAACAATTCCAGCCTTCGCCCCTTTCCATCCAGCATGAAGCGCTGCAACCACTGATTTTTCTTGATCAAAAAGCAACACTGGCGCGCAATCAGCTGTAACAACCCCAACAGCAATCTCTGGCAGATTAGTAACAATCGCATCCGCTTTTGGCAAATTTTGTTTACCATAAATTTTTGCCGCATCATCCACCACCACAACTGCGGCGCCATGAATTTGATTTAACAATAAAACATTTTTCACCCGCAAACCTTGAACGAGAAGCTGCTGTTCTAGATTAGCACGGCTCACAAGCGCGCGATCAATCACACAATTTTTACCAAGAAAAAAATATTTAATTTCTCTCATAGGATCCCCTAAAATAACGAAACTTCGCCAAATATTCCTCTGGATCTTTAATTTTTACCAAAGAATCTTTCGGCGTAAAAATTTTATCATGTATCCGCGTAAGCAAGAAACGCATGGCTGCAGCAAATAATGCAATTTTTAAAAAATCTTTTTCCGCAGGCAAAAATTTTCTTAAACTTTCATAACCTTGCAATAATTTTTCAAATTTTTCAGAAATAAAATTATTTTTTTCATCAAAACACCAAGCATTCACCGCAATTGCAAAATCATAGATCCATAAATCAGTTGCCGCAAAATAAAAATCAATCACTCCAGTTAATTTTTGTTTGTCATCAAAAAAAATATTATCTGGAAAAATGTCTAAATGCGCTGCACCTCTAGGTAAATCACCTTGCCAATTTTCTTGTAAAAATTTTAAATCTCGCAAAATTTCTGCTTGCAAATTTTTATCTATTAATTGCGAAAACTTGTTAAATAAAGCCTCAAACCCATAAACCCCAAGCTCATTAAACCGAGACATTTTGAAATCAGCAACCGCCAAATGCATTTTAGCGAGCTCTTTTCCCACTTCAAAACAATGTTCAACCTTGATATTGCTGTAATAACCATCTTGCTGTGGTTCTAAATTTTTGCCTTGTAAAAAACTAACGATAATCGATTTTTTGCCTTTTAATTCCAGCAAAACCTCGCTTTTAAGCGACAAAAGCGGTTTTGGGCAATAAACCCCTTTTTTTGCCAAATGTGCCTTTAAATTAATAAAAAACGGCAATTCTTCTTTGTTAATTCGCGACTCAAAAATTGTTAAAACAAATTTACCCGCTGTGGTTTCCAAAATAAAATTTGAATTATCAATGCCCGCCAAAACCTCTTTAAAATCAAGCAATTCGCCAATATCATATTGCTTTAAATGAACCACAATTTCACCATGAGAAAGCTTGGTATATACCGCCATTATTTTTTTTCTTCCAATTCTTTTTGATATTTTTCCCACCCGATCTGCCAGCTTGCGTTAGATTTTACGTTTTTCGCCCAAGAACTTGCGTCTCTTTTATGAAAAGATTCAACTTTTTCTTGAAATTGCTGCTGTGGCTCTGAAAGCTTGACTTGCCTGGCTAAATTGCTGGTGAAGTCCGCAATTTCAGGCGCAATTTTTGCTCTAATTTGTGGATTAAAAATTTTTGTAACAAAATTCGTGGTATTTTCAAAAAAATTCATCACATCCAAAGTAGTAAAATCGCCATTAGCACAAACATTGCGCGACACGCTGAGCAATTCAAAATAACGCGCAAAAAGCTCAGATAAAAACTGCTGTGGCGGATAAGACTTTAAAGCGTCAACCATCAAGCGCTTAACTTCCGCGCGCATTGGCAGCATCTGTGGCTCGCGATCTTTCATGTCAAAACCAATTGCTTTGCGAAATTCTTCCCCCAAATTAACCCCACTTTCATATTCCAAAGCATGGGCCATTTCATGGGCCAGAACGTTGTAAGACATTTTTCTTAAAATAATTTTAAGCGCTCGATTATGAAAAAATTTTCCTAAAGTTTGATCAAAAACACTTCTTTTTTCCGTTAAAAAACATCCTATGTTAGTGTCCCAACCCTTGATAATCTTGACTTCAAAGCGCAAATGTTTTTCTTGCAATTTAGTTAGAATTAAATCCAATCCATCTTTAAAAAGCTCAATTCTGTAAAGATCTGAGAAAAGTTTTACAAATTTCTCTTCGTCTCTAACTCCTTCAAAATCAAGCTGTGGTGCTATTATTTTTTGTAAAAATTGGCTCATTTTTTCAATGGTTTACAATATAATTCAAGCTTATGCCCAACCAACTCAAAGCCCATGTCCTGAGCGATTTTGGTCTTTAATTTTTCTAATTCTTCGTTAAAAAACTCGATAACCTCATCATTTACAATATCCACCAAGTGATCGTGATGACCCTCTTCCGACTCAAGCTTTTCATAGCGCGCCCTGCCCTTGCCGCCGAAATCGTGCTTAGCAATAACGCCCACTTCTTCAAACATGCGCACTGTGCGATAAACCGTTGCAATTCCTATCTTGGGATTGATTTTTGCAGCACGCCGAAAAACCTCCTCAACATCAGGATGATCAATGCTTTCTGAGATCACGCGAGCAATAATACGGCGGTTCTCGGTGAGTTTAACATGGCGCTCTTCGCATAGTTTTTCAATAGAAGAAGTCATTTTTTTAAAGTTATTGGTTGTTTTTTAATTTTAAGCGCGAAAGAATAGGCCGCTAACTATTTCTTTTCTAGTAAATATTAGCAATATGGTGAAAAAAACTTACAAAGTGATCGAAACCGCAGCTCCAGCTCTTACCTTCGACGACGTCCTGCTTAAACCTGCATTTTCTGAAGTGCTTCCAGCAACTGCCAATACCAAAACAAAAATCACTAAAAACATCTCTCTTGATGTGCCAGTGATTTCTTCGGCGATGGACACTGTCACTGAAGCGCGTCTTGCAATTGCGATGGCTCAATGTGGCGGGCTTGGTTGCATTCACAAAAACCTCAGCATCAAAGATCAAAGTGACGAAGTTAGAAAAGTTAAAAAATTTGAATCAGGAATCGTGATAAATCCAGTCACAATCACTGCAGAAGAAACGCTGGATGATGCTTTAAAATTAATGGATGAACACAACATTTCTGGCATTCCTGTGGTTAAAGAAGGAGGCAAAAAACTAGTCGGAATTCTCACCCACCGCGACGTGCGCTTTGCAACTGACAAAAAACAACCAATCAAAGAATTAATGACCAAAGACAATCTGGTCACAGCAAGAGTTGGCATCAGCAAAAGCGAAGCAAAAACTTTACTACATAAAAATAAAATCGAACGCATTTTAATCACTGATTCTGATGGCAATTGCATTGGTCTTATGACGGGAAAAGATTTGGAAAAAACCAAACAATTTCCTCATGCTTCCAAAGATGAAGAAGGTCGACTTTTGGTTGCGGCCGCAACTGGCGTTGGCAAAGATGGCATCAAACGTGCTGAAAGCTTGATTGAAGCTGGTGCTGACATTGTTATCATCGACACTGCCCACGGGCACTCTTTCGGCGTGATTGAAACTTTAAAAGAATTAAGAAGACTTTTTCCAAAACAAAATTTTATCGCAGGAAACATTGCCACCAAAGAAGCGGCACAAGCTTTGGTTGATGCTGGTGCGGATGCTGTAAAAGTTGGCATTGGCCCTGGTTCAATTTGCACCACTCGCGTGGTTGCTGGCGTTGGCGTTCCACAGCTTTCTGCGGTGCTTGATGTTGCCGAATTTTGCGACCAAGTAAAAATTCCAATTATTTCTGACGGCGGAATTCGTTTTTCTGGCGATTTAGCCAAAGCAATTGCTGCTGGCGCTTCTTGCGTCATGCTTGGCGGGCTTTTGGCGGGCTGCGAAGAAACTCCAGGTGACATTGTTTTATTCAAAGGGCGTTCCTACAAACTTTATCGCGGCATGGGCTCACTTGGCGCAATGGCTCGTGGCTCTGCTGATCGTTATTTCCAACAAGATATTCAAGATAAATTAAAACTAGTTCCAGAAGGTGTTGAAGGCCGCGTGCCTTACAAAGGCCCTGTTGCAGAGGTTATCCATCAATTAGTTGGTGGTTTAAAATCAGCAATGGGCTATACTGGAAACGCAACAATTGAAGCAATGCGCACTAACTGCAATTTTGTCCGCATCACCAATTCTGGCCTGCGCGAAAGCCATCCGCATTCAATTACAATAACTTCTGAATCACCAAATTATACTACAGAAAGTTAGCCTCAATATCACCTATTGCGGGAATGGGTCTCCCGACCCATTCCCCACGTTCATACAAAAAAACTAGCGCAAAAATTTACGGCAAAAGTTAGAATTTTTAACAATTCCATTAGCAATCATCACCCCAACCAAAATCAGCGCTATGCCAACATAACTGTTCCAATAAAGCTTCTCATCCAAAACCACCACCCCTAAAATCATGCCAAAAACTGGTGAAATATATGTAACCGTCGAAGCATAAGTGGCACTAGTTTCGGCGATTAATTTAAAAAACAAAATAAAAGCAAAAACCGTTCCAAAAATTGCCAAACCAAAAACTGACAAAATCGCAGACAGCGGAATTTCTTGCAAGCTGCCATGATTTTCCATCAGCGCAAATGGCGACAAAAACAAAGTTGCCATCAACAACTGCGAAGCTGTAGTCACAATCGGTTTAACTGATTGCACATGCTTTTTTGCGTAAACCAATCCAATGCCATAACATAAGGCCGCCACCAACAAAGCCACCACTCCGCCCACACTAGCTTTAGCCGTAATTAAAGCTGGTGCAACCAACACAACCAACCCACATAATCCAATTATCGCCCCCAAAATTTTTTCCTTACTTAAACGATCTTTTTCGGTAAAAAAATGGGCAATCATCATTGTAAATAAAGGCGTGGTGCCATTTAAAATCGCCGCAAAAGAACTATCCACATAACTTTCACCAATTGGAAATAAAACAAAAGGCAAACCACAGCTAAAAAATCCCATCACTGCAAAATGCTTCCAAGCCTTACCAAACTTGGGCAAATCAATTTTTCTGGCCTTTAGAAAAATATATAATAATACCCCTGCAATCCCCACTCGCAAGGTTCCAACCGTTATTGGCGGAATATATTCAATTGCCACCTTAATAAAAAGAAACGACGGCCCCCAACAGCAACCAAGCACTAGTAGTAAGAGAATATTTTTTATTTGATCGTTTTTCATAAACATTTATAATGGATCAATATCAATCCTAACCCTAACTGATTTTGGAATTTCAAAACCTGCCATTACCGCCACAATTAATTTTTGCAAATTTACTTTTTTTGCAACCTTTAAATTTACTAAAAAATGATGACGATTTTTTAAGCGTTGAATTGGCGCTGCCGCTGGCCCAAAAACCTCTATTTTTTCATCAAACGGAAAATTCTGAATCAATTTTTTTGCAAAACTTTTTGCTTCCGCTTCATTAAAAGAACTAATTTCAAACTTGGCAAACCTTGAAAATGGCGGAAAATCAGCTGCTCGTCGATTTTCAATTTCAAAATTATAAAAATCTTTTTTACTGTTTTTAATAATTTTTTCAAAAATCAAATTTTCTGGATTGTAAGTTTGAATGATAATCTTTCCCGCCGTTTCCCTTCTGCCAGCACGCCCCATCACTTGCGTTAAAATTTGGTAAGATTTTTCCAAAGCTCGAAGCTCGGAAGAATAAAGCATCGAATCTGCGTCAACAATTCCAACCAGCTCTAAATCAGGAAAATCATAGCCTTTCACAATCATTTGTGTGCCAATTATGATATCAACTTGCTTTTCCAAAATTTGTTTTACAATTTTTTCAGCATCTAAAAAACTGCTAACATTATCACTGGTAACCATTGCAATTCGCGCCTCTGGAAAAGTTAGTGCCACTTCTTCTGCAACCTTTTCCACACCAGCACCAAGTGCAATTAAAGAATTTTCTTCATTGCAAAATTTACAAGTTTTTTCCAGCTTTTCAAAATGCCCACAATGATGACAGATGAGTTGATTTTTTGCTTTATGCATCACCAAATGAAAATCACAGTTCAAACATTCATATTTTTTTCCGCAAGCCTTACAAAGCGTAACTGGCGCATATCCGCGACGATTTAAAAAAAGCAAAACTTGCTTTTCTTCCTGTAATTTTTTTGCAATTTCTTGTCGCAATTTATTTGATAAAAATTCATTGGTTTGCAATTTTTCTTGTCGCAAATCAATCAGTTGAATTTCATTTTTTTGCTGTCCAAATTTTTGCTCTAAAATAAAATGTTTATATTTGCCTAAAACCCCATTACTGTAGGTTTCAATTGAAGGTGTTGCTGAAGATAAAATCACTGGAAAATTTTCTAATTTTGCCTTCACAATCGCCATATCACGCGCATGAAAATTAAAAACATCTTCTTGTTTAAAAGATGAATCATGCTCTTCATCAATAACAATTAATTTTAAATTTTTAAAAGGAAGCAACAGCGCTGAACGCGCACCAATCAACACTCTAACCGACCCTTCAACCACGCCATAAAAAATTTCTCTTTTCTCTTTTTTTGAAATTTTCGAATGCCACAAAGCTGGTTTAAAACCAAATTGCTGTTCAAAGCGCATCAACAGCTGACTGGTTAAAGCGATTTCTGGCAATAAAATTAAAATTTGCGCTTCTTCCTTTTGTGATAAAATTTTTGCGATAATCGAAAAATAAATTTCCGTTTTCCCCGAGCCCGTAACTCCATCAATCAAGCTTACATTACAGCCATTTTCCTTCGATTGCCAAATTTCATCAACCACTTTTTTTTGATCTTGCGACAAAGTTTTTAAAACAAATTTCTCAGAATCAATCTCTTGTTTTTTTGCTTGCGGATTTTTTTTGGTTTTATCCGAATTTAAAATTCCGATAAACGCTCGAAGAACCAAGCCCCGACTGGCCAAATTATAATTTGCAATTGCTTCAATAAATTCCAACTGTTTTTTGCTTAGAAAAAAATTTTGATTTACTTCAATAACTTCTTTAATTTTTTCCAAAGCAAATGTCGGCACCACTTCAGTTTTTGTCACCACGCCCCAAATTTTCTTCCTGCCAAACTCAACCAACACAACAGCCCCAACTTCTAAAGGCCCTTCACTTGCATAAGTAAAAGGCTCGTCAAACAACAGCGGCAGCAAAACTTCGACGAAATTTTTTGACATAATTAACTAAGAGGTTTAAAAAAGCATAATTTAGTATTATTTCCAACTTAAATTATTTAACTATGAAATTTTTCATCGATTCTGCTGACGTTAATGAAATTAAAGAACTAGCCGCTTACGGCCTTTTAGATGGCGTAACCACCAACCCTAGCTTAATTGCAAAATCTGGCAGAGATTTTAAAGAAGTAATCGCCGAAATCTGCAAAATTGTTGCAGGCCCTGTGAGCGCAGAAGTTGCCGCAACTGACTATGCCAACATGATCCGCGAAGGCGAAATTTTAAGCAAAATTGCCAAAAATGTTTGCATCAAACTTCCTCTAACTCTTGATGGCTTAAAGGCTTGTAAATATTTTTCTGACAAAAAAATTCAAACCAATGTAACTCTTTGTTTTTCTGCCGCACAAGCAATTCTTGCTGCTAAAGCAGGCGCAACTTTCGTCTCCCCTTTCGTTGGCAGACTTGACGACATCGGGCAAGACGGCCTTTCTTTAATCGAAGAAATTTGCGACATTTACGCTAATTATCCAGATTTCAAAACCGAAGTTTTGGTTGCCTCAATCAGAAATCCAATCCACATCACACAAGCCGCAAGACTTGGTGCTGGTGTTGCAACAATTCCTGGCAAAGTTTTAAAACAACTCGCCTCTCATCCTTTAACTGACAAAGGTTTAGAAACCTTCGTAAAAGATTGGGCTTCAACTGGTCAAAAAATTTAATTGATGGCAGAAAAAATAAAAATTTTTGGCTATCAAACCAAAATTGAATGGTATGATGTCAGGGTTTTTTTTAAACAATTATTGCGCAAAATAACCTACAGCTGGCTGGTGCAAGAGCTTTTGTGTCAGATTATTTTGCTTTATATGAAATTGGTTTTTTACAGCAGCAAAAAAATTTTTGTTAATCAAGAAAAATTAATTGAAGCCGCAAAAAACAAGACTCCATTGATCGTCGCCTTCTGGCATAATCGTTTGATGATGATTCCTTTTGTTACAATCAAACCAAAAAAACTTTATCCTTCTTACACTTTCATGACTCTCGCCTCTCGCCATGGCGATGGCAGATTTGTTGGCAATATCATGGAAAAATTTGGTTTTATCTCAATTCTTGGCTCCACCAAAGACAAAAGAAAAACCACCCGCGGCATCAGCTTTTCCAGCTTAAAACAAATTTTAGAAGGATTAAAAAGCGGCTTAACTCTCGGAATCACGCCCGACGGCCCTCGCGGCCCCAACCAAAAAATCAATGGCGAAGTCATAAATATCGCACGCATTGCAGGCGCTGCAATTCTTCCCGCCTCTTACTCTTGCTCAAAATTCAAAACCATCAACACTTGGGACCAATTCAAAATTCCTCTTCCTTTTGCAACTTTATGTTTTTATTTTGACGAACAACCAATTTTAGTTCCTAAAAATTGCACCGACGAAGAGCTAGAACAAATCAAAACCCTCGCCGAACAACGTATGAATTTGACACAAGAAAAATCTTTGGAAATTGCTCAACAGAGTTAGCCTTGCAAAACTTTTATAACGCCAAACAACTACTCAACCAACGCAATCCAAATTGACGCCACCGCTTGCGCTGCGATTCCTTCTTCTCGCCCTAAAAAACCGAGCTTCTCTGTCGTGGTTGCCTTAACATTAACGCGGCTTGGTGAAATGTTTAAAACCTCCGCCATAGTTTTTTCCATTCTTTCTTTATACTTAGAAACTCTTGGCTTTTCACAAATTAATGTCATGTCTAGATTTAAAATCTTCGCACCCTTTTTAATCAATAAATGCTTCACAATTTTTAACATTTCCTTCGAATCACAATTTTTCCATTTTAAATCACTAGGTGGAAAATGTTCACCAATATCGCCTTCACCAATTGCCCCAAGAAGCGCGTCAATTGCAGCATGAATCAGCACATCCCCGTCCGAATGTGCATCAATTTTTTTATCGAATTCGATATCAACGCCACCCAAACGAATAAAATTATTTTCATCTTTTTTACGTTCACGAAATCCATGAACATCAAAGCCTGTGCCACAGCGATTCTCTTCCTTCACATTTTGTATTAACATCGCCGCCATGCGCTTAGCACGGTCATAATCTTCTTCGGTCGTAATTTTAAAATTATTTTGCGAACCCGGAACAATCGCAACTGGAATGCCCGCATATTCATTAAGCGATGCGTCATCCGTAAAATGCAAATCTTTAAAAGCAATATGGGAATTTAAAATATCCTCATAAATAAAACCCTGCGGAGTCTGCGCCCGCCAAAGATTCTCACGCTCGAGCGTCCATTCAATTTTGCCATCTGAATATTTTTTTAACGTATCCTCAACCGCAATTGCTGGAATCACCGCTGGATGAGTTTCCAACTTCTCTAAAATTCCATTAATAACTCGCTTAGAAACAAACGGCCTCACGCCATCATGAATCAAAACCTTAACTGGCTCATAATCACGCAAAGCCTCAAGTCCCAAACGAATTGAAGCCTGCCTAGTTTCACCACCAAAAACTGGATTAAGCAAATCAAGCCCAGCAACCGCCTCTTCATAAAGCGCCATATCATCTGGATGAATCACACAAATCACATCATCAATTCGCGGATGATTTAAAAAAGCCAAAACCGAATGACGCAGCAACGGCATTCCCGCAATTGGCAAATATTGCTTGGGAATTCCCTCCCCACCATTAAAGCGATTTCCTCTGCCACAAGCGGTTATCAGAGCAACAATTTTTTCCATATCAATAAAATTAAAAAATTAAAGAATATCAAAACGAAACTCTCTGGGTTTTAGTTTTTTTAATTCTACCTTCCATTTCACTTCTGAAGTTCTTGATCAAACCCTGCACTGGCCAAGCAGCAGCATCACCCAAAGCGCAAATTGTGTGACCTTCAATTTGTTTACTTAAATCATAAAGCTGATCAATTTCTTCCACTTTAGCATTTCCCTCAACCATGCGATCCATAATTCTCATCATCCACCCAGTGCCTTCGCGACAAGGTGTGCATTGACCGCAAGACTCATGCTTATAAAAATGTGAAAGACGTGCAATCGCAGCAACCACATCAGTTGATTTATCCATAACGATCACCCCAGCCGTTCCAAGACCAGTTCCCACAGCCTTAAGCGAATCAAAATCCATTAAAACCGTATCACAAACTTCTTTTTTAATCAAAGGAACCGATGAACCACCAGGAATTACCGCCAAAAGATTGTCCCAGCCACCACGAACTCCTCCAGCATGTTTTTCAATCAACTCTTTCAAAGAAATTCCCATTTCTTCTTCAACATTGCACGGCTTATTAACATGACCAGAAATACAGAAAATTTTTGTTCCCGTATTTTTTTCTCGGCCCAACGACGCAAACCAAGAAGCACCACGGCGCAAAATTTCTGGAACAACAGCGATTGATTCCACATTATTAATCACCGTCGGACAACCATAAAGCCCAACCAAAGCAGGAAATGGCGGCTTCAAGCGCGGCTGACCTTTATTTCCCTCTAAACTTTCAAGCAACGCAGTTTCCTCACCACAAATGTAAGCCCCAGCACCACGGTGAATAAAAATGTCTAAATTCCATCCACTATCACAAGCATTTTTGCCAATTAATTTTGCCTCATAAGCCTCATCAATTGCGCGCTGCAAAGCTTGCGCTTCGTTATAATATTCGCCACGAATATAAACATAACAAGTTTCAGCATTAATCGCTCTTGCGGCCAAAAGACAACCTTCAATTAATTTGTGCGGTTCATTTCTTAAAATATCGCGATCCTTACAGGTTCCGGGTTCCGACTCATCCGCATTAATCACCAAATAATGTGGTTTTCCTTCTTTTGGATCAGATTTTTTTGGCACAAACGACCATTTAGTTCCTGTGGGAAAGCCAGCCCCGCCACGCCCGCGCAAACCAGAATCTTTAACTTGCTGAATCAACCATTCAAGCCCTTGATCCAAAAATTTTTTAGTATCAACCCAATCTCCTCTTTTTCTTGCAGCGGCAAGTCCAGCAGATTCAAACCCATAAAGGTTAGTAAAAATTTTATCTTTTTCTTTCAACATTTTAAAAGGATTTCACATTTTAAAAACACATTTTATTTATATTAATTTTATATTCACAAAATTCAATTGCTAAAAAAAAATCCTACAATAACATCATCAAGAATTTTTTATTTAACTGACTTTTTAAATCAACCATTTAACTGCTAGAATCAAGTGTCCAGACCGATTTTTCAAACCAAAAAAATTGCTCAAATTTTGTTAGTATTTTCGCTTTTTTCTTGCGGAGGATCTAACCCTGATTTAATTGATCCTGATGTTGGTTTAAGTCGAAATAAAACAGAAAAAGTTTTTATCAAAAATCGAAAAGCTCAAGAAGACAAAAAAAATTCATTAGAAAAGTCCAAAAATTCAGAAGCACCTATTCCAACAATATCTAGAATGGTTATAACCCCTCCCCCACCAGCAATTGGCGGTGACAAAACCATTTCTTTTTCAGTTACCGAGCAAGTGCCTTTACGTGACGTTTTAATTCAACTTGGAAGAATTGCAAAAATTGACATCGACTTAGATCCAGGAATTTCTGGTGGAATTATCATAAATGCAAAAAATCGCCCATTAAAGGAAGTTATTGACCGCATCTCAAGCCTTGGAAACCTTCGCTATTCTTATCGCAATAATGTTTTATATTTTGAACGCGACACTCCTTACCTAAAAAATTATTTTGTAGATTATCTGATTGGTGGACAGCTTTGGACAGACGTTGAATCAAACATTTCTTCAATTTTAAAAGCGAGTGAAAAATCTAATAACCAAAGCTCTGAAAATTCTGACTCTAGCACGGTTAGCTCTAATAAATCCGCTGGAATAATTTCAATTTTTGCCACTGAAAAGCAACATTTAATGGTTACAAAATACCTAAAGGATGTTGAGAAAAGTGCATCTCTTCAAGTTATTATTGAAGCAAAAGTCGTTGATGTAACTCTTAACAAATCTTTCGCTACAGGGGTTGATTGGAATTGGGCAAATTCACAATCCAGCTCATCATTTGCTTCAAACACTGGCTTTGTGTCACCAGCTGGTGGTGGGTCAAGCCCAGTAACTTTAGCAATTCATAAAATCGCTGGTTACAGCATGTCTGCAACAGTAAGCGCTCTTGAAACTTTTGGAACCACGCGCACCATTTCTTCTCCAAGAATTCACGCCATCAACAATAAAAAGGCAACTCTTAACTTTAATGATCAATTAATTTATTTCAAAATCGATAATAACCAAAATGTCACTGTGGCTTCTTCTGCAAGTGGATCTCCTGTTACAACTTCCACAATAACTTCCACTAAGCAGGAAGAAAAAGTTGGTGTAACCCTAGAAATCACACCATCAATCAATGCATCATCTGGTGAAATCACCCTAAATATTAAACCTTCAATAAGATCTGCTGGAACTTTTGTTACAGACCCTGCAAGCCCAACTGCAAGCGGCAGTTTAATCTCTGGAGCAAAAAACCAAGTTCCCCAAATCAACACCAGAGAGCTTGAAACAATTGCTAAAATCAGAAGTGGCAATATAATTGCAATTGGTGGTTTAATGAAAGAAAGCGCTTCTAACAGCGATTCTGGAGTTCCTTTTATCGCAAGAATTCCATTCTTTGGTTGGTTTTTTAAATCAGCTACAAGATCCAACACAATGATTGAAACTGTTATATTGGTGAAAGCCACCTTAGTAAACAGCGGCACGGCTTTGGATAAATATGACTATGATATTCAAGATAAATTTAGTGCTTCAAATCGTTCTTTTACTGATTAAATAACGTGAAATCCATATTCAAATATATCATACTTGCTGGTCTTAGAAATCGCTTATATATTGGCCTTTTTATCACCATAATCATTGCTTTTTCACTTTCAATTTTTCTTGGCTCAACCACTTTGATTGAACAACAGCAAGCAACCGCAAGTTATGTCGCTGGATCTTCTAGGATCATCTTAATCATCGGCATGATTTTATTTGTTTGCCTCAACATCAGTCATGCCTTCGAAAATAAAGAAATTGAATTTATTTTATCCAAAGGCATTTCTCGCGAAAAATTTATTTTAAGCTATCTTATTGGTTTTCTTTTTTCTGCTTTTTTAATTCTTATTCCGCTTTTAATTGCAATATTAATCTTAACCAGCAGCAACAAAATCGGCCTAGCAATTTGGTCTTTGTCACTTCTATCTGAGCTTTTAATAACTATCTCCTTTGCACTTCTTGCATCACTGCTTCTAAAAAATTCTTTTTCTGCAATAATCTCATCTTTTTCTTTTTATCTAATCTCTCGTATGATGGGAATTTTTGTTATGGCAATAAATTTACCCAAAAATTTTTCTGAAGCAAAAAACCACCTTTTCGCTAGTTTGCTAAAATTCATTTCTGCCATCTTTCCACGCCTCGACCTATTCAGTCAAAGCTCTTGGCTAAACTATGGAATCAATGACACAGCGGCTTTAAAAATAATTTTATGGCAATCAATAATTTATATTCCGCTATTAATTTTTATGTCATTTCACGACTTCAAAAAGAAACAATTTTAATGAAAAATCTCTCTTGCACTGCTCAGGCGGCATTTATAATGCCGCCTGGACGTTTATGCAAAATTGGTAAAACTACGTTCTAAAAAATAACATTTAATGAAAAACCACATAAAATTTTTCTATCATCTAAATTCTTACAAATTTTTTCTCTGTTTTTTCATTCTCGCTTTCACCTGCCAAATTTTTTTTTGGAAAAAAACTGAAAATTTTAAAAGCACAATCGACATAATTCCCGATGCACCAAACCAATATTTAACCTCCGCTCTTTCCTTCGGAGATAAAGAATTTTTATTTCGTATCTTATC
>CAZOKU010000040.1:0-13499 GCA_964580715.1 uncultured Rhizobium sp.
TTCCTAAACCGTGAGCGCATGTTCGAGTCATGCCGAGGGCACCATTTGATTTTTTGATGATAAAAATTGGTAAAATTGAATTACAGGATAATGTTTTACTAGCGCCGATGTCTGGCGTTACTGATCTGCCCTTTCGTCGTTTGGTGAAGAAATTTGGGGCTTCTTTGGTGATTTCGGAAATGATTGCGTCGCGTGCGATGATTTTGCAAACTAGAGAATCTTTAAAAAAATGCCAGAAGGATGATGCGATTTATCCAATGTCGGTGCAGCTTGCGGGCTGCGATCCAGAAGTTATGGCGGAAGCAGCAAAGCTTAATGAAGATTTAGGCGCTGACATTATTGACATTAATTTTGGTTGCCCAGTCAAAAAAGTGGTTAACGGCTTTGCTGGAAGCGCTTTGATGAAAGATGAAGATCTTGCAACGCGCATCATGGAAGCAGTGGTTAAAGCAGTCAAAATTCCTGTAACCATGAAAATGCGTCTCGGTTGGAATTATGAAAATCTAAATTCTCCAAGTTTGGCAAAAAAAGCAGAAGATGTTGGAATTAAAATGCTAACGGTTCACGGCCGCACCAGATGCCAGATGTATAATGGCAACGCCAATTGGCAATTAATTTCAAAAGTTAAAGAAGCAGTAAAAATTCCAGTAATCGCCAATGGTGATATAAGAAATTCTAATGATGCAAAAAATGCTTTAGAGCTTTCAAAAGCTGATGGCGTGATGGTTGGGCGCGCTTGCTATGGCAAGCCATGGCTTATCAAGCAAATCAGCGACGAGCTGCAAGGAAGGCCAACAGAAGAAAATCCTGAAATTATAGTGCAGAAAAACATTGTATTAAATCATTTTGATGAAATGATTGATCATTACGGCGAGCAAGTGGCAATTCCACTGGCGCGCAAGCATATCGGTTGGTATAGCTCTGGGCTTAAATCTTCGGCAGAATTTCGTGCTAAGGTTAACATCACCCAAGGTGCGTCAAATGTACGCGATTTAATCGAGAAATTTTACGATTCACAATACGAATTATAATGACAAAATTAAAAATTCATCTCGCACAAATAAATAATTCAACTGGTGATTTAGAAGGAAATTGTCAAAAAATTTTGCAGGAATTTATCTTGGCAAAAGAAGCTAATTGTGATTTGGTGGTTTTTTGTGAAATGGCTTTAAGTGGCTATCCTTGCGAAGATTTATGGCAAAAAAAATCTTTCATCAGCGAAGTTGAAAAACAGGTACAAAAAATTTGTGATGCAACCAGACATGCAAATTGCGCGGTTTTGCTTGGGGCTCCAACCATTGATTTAAAAGGAAAAAAACCAGTAATTCGTAATTCTGCATTATTCATTGAAAATGGTGAAATAAAAAAAATCATCAATAAAAAAACTTTGCCAAATTATGGCGTTTTTGATGAAAAAAGATATTTCGAACCAGAAAACATGCTGTCAACTCTAGAGTTTCGCGACACAACTTTAGCGATTCTAATTTGCGAAGATTTATGGAGCGCCACTAACATTTACCTTTTAGGAGAGCAAGTTTTTGATATCGGCATTTCCATCAATGCCTCTCCTTATTCTGAAGAAAAAATGTCATCACGCAGACAAGCTGCAGAAAGATTTTCCACAAATTTAAAGCGTCCTTTGATTTATGTAAATCAAGTTGGCGGACAAGATTCGCTGGTGTTTGACGGCGCTTCATTTGTCAGCAATTCTGCAGGAAAAGTTGTTTTACAGATGAAAGAATTTGCGGAAGATAATGCTCAATTTGAAATCACAAAAGACGGTCAAATCACGGCTGAATATCAAAACAATCAATTAAGCACAAAGCTTTCGCGCCATTATCAGGCCTGTGTTCTTGGACTTCGCGATTATTTGCAAAAAAATAATTTTGACAAAGTTTTGCTTGGAATGTCTGGCGGAATTGATTCTGCTTTAGTTGCAACCATGGCCGTTGATGCTGTGGGCTCTAAAAATGTTTCTCTTTATGCCTTGCCAAGCCGCTATAACTCTAAGCAGTCAATGGATGATGCGGTTTTATGTGCCAAAAATTTAAACTTAGATTTACAAGTAATCTCAATAGAATCAACCTTTGAGACGATGTTGTTGGAACTGAAAAAATCGCAAGAAAATTTAAAAGAATTAACTGAGCAAAACCTTCAGTCGCGTATTCGTGGCAACATTTTAATGGCAATTTCAAATAACACCGGCGCACTTTTGCTTACCACTGGCAATAAATCAGAAATGGCGATGGGCTATGCCACCCTTTATGGCGACATGTGCGGAGCCTTTAATCCAATTAAAGACATTTACAAAACCAACATTTATGAATTAGTAAAATGGCGCAACGAGAATATTTTTGAAATTTCTTGCTATAAAAAAACTAATTTAATTCCGCAAAGCATCATTAACAAAGAACCAACAGCCGAGCTTAAATTCAACCAAAAAGACAGCGACAGCTTGCCCGAATATGATGTTTTAGACAAAATTTTATATCAATTAATCGAAGAAGAAAAATCAATAGAAGAAATAGTTAAAACAGGTTTTAGTGAAGAATTAGTCAACAGAGTTGCCAAAGGTTTTTATGCCAGTGAATATAAGCGCAGGCAGGCTGCTCTTGGCGTTAAAATTTCTGAGCGCTCTTTTGACAAAGAAAGAAGATATCCTATAAGTAATAAATTTGTAAAATGAAAATTTGCCGCTTTGCCCCCTCCCCCACTGGTTTCTTGCATGTTGGAAACATTCGTGCTGCGATCATCAATTTTCTTTATGCTAAAAAAACTGGCGGAAAATTTTTGCTAAGGCTTGACGACACCGACATTGAGCGGGTTCGCGATGAATATCGTGAAATGATTTTGCAAGACATGAATTGGCTTGGTTTAAATTATGATTCTTTGTTTAAGCAATCAGAGCGCCTTGCCAAATATGAAGAAGCAAAAAATTATTTGATCAAAACTAAAAGATTATATGAATGCTATGAAAGCCCAGAAGAGCTGAATCTGCAAAGAAAAGCGCAAATCGCTTCTGGAACAACCCCAATTTATAACCGTGCAGCGCTCAGTTTAACTGAAGAACAAAAAGAATCCTTACGCGCACAAGGCCTGAAACCACATTATCGCTTTCTTTTGGAAGATAAAGCAACTTCGTGGGACGACAAAATAAAAGGCCGCATCACTTATGCTGGGCGCCATTTTTCTGATCCAGTTTTAGTGCGTGACAATGGCGTGCCAACTTACACCTTCTGCTCGGTGGTTGACGACATCGAAACGAAAATAACCGACATCATTCGCGGCGAAGATCACATTACCAACACTGCAATTCAAATTCAAATCTTTGAGGCTCTGGGTGCTACAGCGCCAGATTTCGCCCATTTATCTTTAGTTAAAGCCTCTGAAGGAAAAATTTCTAAAAGAGAAGGTGGATTTGATGTGAAATCGCTTAGAAATGAAGGCTATGAACCAATGTCAATTATCAATTTGCTAGCGCAAATCGGCACTTCTGACCCAATTAAAATTTATAAAAACATTGACGAATTAGTAACCAATTTTGATTTTTCCAAATTCAGCAAATCATCCACCAATTATGATATTTCAGAGTTAAATACGATTAATCAAAAACTGTTGCAAAACCTTGATTTTGCTGATTTAAAACCTGTTTTGGGTCTTAATGAGGTGATGTGGTTGGCGTTAAGACCAAACATTAAATTTTTAAATGAAATCAATGAATGGATTGAAATATTCAATAATAAATTCCGCTATAAAAATGACCCTGCCAATCTAGAGTTTCTAAGTCTTGCAGCAGAATTATTACCCCAAAACACTAAAGACGAAAACTGTTGGAACTTGTGGCTTAGCGCAATTAAAGAAAAAACCACTCGCAAAGGAAAAGACCTCTTCATGCCAATCCGCCTCGCCCTAAGCGGCAAAGAACACGGCCCTGAACTAAAATTTTTGGTCAATTTAATTGATCGCAGTGAAATTTTAGCGCGTCTATCCTAAACCATCTCGGTAAAGTCTAATAAAGTGATGATGTGTGCACAAATTGATTTATAGCGCCAATTCGGGATAAAAAGAAAATTTTTGCTTAAGCAAAAAAATCATCGAAGCCGTTGAAAAAAATCATCAGGCGAGTTTGAGAAGTTAATGTGATTAATAATTAAAATTTACAATTAATTTCCTTTATTACAAAATTTCTGAAGGAAGTTACAATTTTAAGTCTAGCAATAAGAAACAACAAAATTTTTACAACTCCGCTGAGTGATTGCAAGATATTTGCTTGGGGCTTCTGTGGCTAAATTAAGTAGCTTGGGAGCAATTTTTGACTAACAAATTTTAAAGATTATGACAAAGCCTTTAATTCAAGACCTAATAACACTAATAACAAATCATGCCTTCCTAAAAGTAATCTCCCCAGAAGCAATTCTGAGAAGCCATGCTCAAATCAGAACTTTGATTGAAAACGGAGCAAATGTTAATGCTGTTGTAACTTCTGATCCATTGGAAGAATTGACTGGTTTGGAAGGATGGACTATTTTGATGATTGCCGCAAGACATGGAGATAAAGAAATTATTAGAATTTTAGTTGAAAATGGAGCAGATATTAGGGCTGTTGCAACTTCTGGTTTATGTGAAGGAATGAATGCTTTGACAATTGCTGCAAGATATGGAGATAAAGAAAAAATTGACACTTTGATTGAATGTGGAGCAGATGTTAATGCTGTTGTAACTTCTGGTCCAAATATAGGATTGACTGCTTTGATGATTGCTGCCAAATGGCGCAAAAATGATAGAGTTAAAGCTTTGGCTGAAAAAGTAGAAAATATTAATGCTGTTGCAACTTGTTCTTATTATCAAGGAATGAATGCTTTGATGATTGCTGTACAATATGGAGATAAAGAAAATATTGACACTTTAGTTGAATATGGAGCAGATGTTAATGTTGTTATAACTTCTGGTCCACACGCAGGAAAAAAAGCTTTTGACCTATCTGTAAATAATTTAGAAATTGCTATGAGATTAATTCAGTATGGGGCAATTGTAACAGATGAAGATATTGCAAAATTTGCATCCGAGGAACACAGAAAGAGACTTAGAGAAGAAAGGGAAGAACAAACTAGAAAAGATCAAAGATGGGGTGAGTTTAGAAAAGAATGGATTAAATTTGGAGTAATATCTCAAAAAAATGCAAAAATTCCTGAAACATCACCAGAACCTAGAGAAGGAAGTTGCATTGATTCTTCTGATCAAGATCGCACTCTCTCATCATAAGCTTTAATAGCCAAGACTTCTCTTAGCATGATTGATGTCTTAGAGCGAGTGTTATATTTTTCTAAACCTTCTGCAAGGTCAGCCATTTTTTTCCAATCATCGAAAGTAAAACTATAGCTTGAAATGACATGTGGAATGTCGGTTTGCAGGCGGTTTATTTTTTCTAAATTGATGTCACTGCTTTCTGTTAAATTTAACATTTTTTTCATGGCATGTAACGGCGTTCCCCTAAGCAACATCAAAGGGAAGGCATAAATTCTGTCCACTGCCATTTTTTTACAAAATTCAATGCTTTCTGTAAAAGATTCCACAGTTTGGCCGGGAAGACCAAAAATCAAGGAGGTTTCGACTTCAATGTTACGCTTCTTAATTTCTTCAAACGCCAATTAGGGATAAAAATGTGTCAAAACCAAGTACTCACAAAGAGATGGCTTAGATTTTTTATTTAAAAAACTCACTTATTTGCATAAGCTTAAGTTTTTTAAATAAAAAATCTAAGCTATATCGAAGCAAGACGCAGGTTTTCACGCATTTTGTTTAAGCAAAAATTTTTCTTTTTATCCCGAATTGGCGTTTTATCGTTATTTTGATGCAACCAAGCAAGCAGAGTTTTTATATGATTGCGTATATCAAACTATAATAGAAATTTTACCAGAAGAAGTTAGCTATCTAGAGAAATATGATAAAATGAAAGGTGCCATTAATGAGCGTTTTGACATGCCTGATCACATAGCGGATTTATTAATCAGGTTTTTAGAGCAAAATAACGGCAATCTTTCTAAAAGAGCAAAGGAGAATGAATTTAAAGAACTATCTGCAGCCGAGATTATGGAATTAGAAAGCATTTACAAAGATATTTTTAATTCCTAAGTGAAGTTAACTATACCAAAACATAAATCTATAGTCCCATTTTAGTGAAAGATTTTTGAGGAAAAATTGATGTTTTGAAGAGCCTTTGTGGACTGACCCACTAAGGCTCTGAAAAATATTAATTTTTACCAAAAATATAAAGCTAAAATGGGACTATAGATTTATGTTTTGGTATATTCCTTCAAATGCTTAAACTGCCCGTCAATAGAAGCGCCGTCTTCCACGGATAAGGGTACTGTCGTAAATCAAAAATTTCTTAGAAAAACCCTAATAACGCTTAAGAAAACTTTCATCAATCCAGGTAAATTCTAGGTTTATCGGTATTATAGTAGTTTACAGATTTCTCGGGTTCGATCATCCTCCCGCTTTAAGGGAGGATCGAAGAGCGAAGCGATTCGAGGAGGGGTCGGGATAGATCAAAAAAAGAATAAAGGAATTTTTTATTTTTCTAATTCACTTAAGCATGACCCCTCCTCAAAGCCTTACAGGCTTCGATCCTCCCTTAAAGCGGGAGGATGATTTGTCTGAGTTTCTTAAGCATTATTGGGGTTAGAAAAGTTTGATTTGCGACAGTGCGCTTAGGGGGATTGTGATAAATCACAAATTAACTCATTGCACAATAATATTGCTAAATTAATAGTATAATATATAATTTATTTAGTTAAAAATATTTAACCAAGCATTTTTAATGTTATATTAATAAATTTACGCGAATGATTAAAAGAAAATATCTCTCGATCGTAGAGCAAAAATTAGATAACTTCTCTGCGGTTGGTCTTTTAGGGCTTCGACAAATTGGAAAAACAACTTTAGCCAAGGAAATCGCTAAAACGCGCCCAGCTATTTACCTAGATTTAGAGAATTACCAAGATCTATCAAAATTATCTGACCCAATTCCTTATCTTGAAAGCCATGCAGATAAATTGTTGATATTAGATGAAATTCAGCGGAAGCCTGATATTTTTATGGTGCTTCGTGGTTTGATCGATAAAGGTCGCCAAGCTGGAAAAAAATTTGGACAGTTTCTAATTTTAGGTTCTGCATCAATTGATTTATTAAAACAATCTTCTGAAAGTTTGGCTGGCCGAATTAATTATGTTGAAATGAATCCATTCAATGTTTCTGAGCTTCCAGATCAACATCTGCAAATTTATCCTTTATGGATTCGTGGAGGCCTTCCAGAAAGTTTTTTAGCTAGTTCTGACGCAATCAGCATGGAATGGCGGCAATCATTCATTAAAACATATTTAGAAAGAGACATACCACAATTTGGCATGAGAATCCCTGCAGAAACTTTGCGTAGATTATGGACTATGCTTGCCCACAATCACGGAGAATTTTTAAACATATCGCAATTATCATCTAGTCTGGGGTTAAACGGCCAAACAGTAATGAGATATATTGATTTATTACAGGATCTATTTCTGATTAGAAAAATACAACCCTGGCATCATAATGTTGGAAAACGCTTAATTCGTAGCCCTAGAATATATGTTAGAGACAGTGGTATTTTACACAGTCTGTTAAATATCAAGACCTTAGATGATCTTAGAGCACATCCAGTAATTGGCAAAAGTTGGGAAGGTTTTGTTATAGATAATTTATTAAGCTTTTTGCCAAGCGGAGCCGAAACCTATTTTTATCGTTCAGCAGGAGGCGCAGAGATTGATCTAATTATCAAACATCCAGATCAACGTGTTCTTGCTATTGAAATCAAAAGTTCTTCGGTTCCTAAGTTAGAACGTGGTTTTTATGAGGCTTGTAAAGATATTAATCCAACTCATAAATATGTTGTTTATGATGGTAAAGAAATTTTTCAATTACGAGAAGATGTAATAGCAATTACTTTGCCAGACTTGTTGGAAAGGATTATACCAACGTAAGAATTATTGATAATTTTTACTTATTTCTTCAAATGCTTAAACTGCCCGTCAATAGAAGCGCCGTCTTCCACGGATAAGGTGTCATATTCGATATTTCCGAAAACTTTTGCTCGGCTTGAAATGCTGAGGTTTTTTGCTGTAATGTCGCCGTTAAATTGGCCTCTGATGTTAAAAGATTCAGCAATCACATTGCCTTCGATGATGCCGTCTTCACGCAAAACAACCGAATTTCCTTTGATGGTTCCTTTGATGTGACCTTCAATTTCAATTAAACCACTGCTTGCCACAACTCCTTCAAGGCGTAAGTCTCTAGAGATGATAGTGGGCGTAGATTTAAAACTCTCAATTTTACGAATTAAAGAGGGGGTGTTGTGATCACCATGTTGAGCGAGTGAAGTGATTTTAGATTTTAGGTTAGCTATTTGCATGTCGAATTACCCTGCTGTCGTTAAATAAAGCTTGGCCAGCTTCTAAGAATTTTTTCGGGTTAAGTGGAGTATTCTTATATCTAACTTCATAATGTAAATGCGCTCCAGTGCTGCGCCCGCTGTTTCCTTGAAGTGCAACCACATCGCCTTTTTTAACCATTTGCCCTTCTTTTACACGAACCTCGGCTAAATGTCCATAGCGCGTGGTTATGCCAAAGCCGTGATCAATCACGATTGCATTGCCATAGTCGCTGAATTTTCCAGCTAAAACAACTTTTCCAGATGAAGGGCTGATCACTTTTTCTTTTGAAGAGCCAACAAAATCAAGGCCTTGGTGTGAGGCATGTTTTCCTGTAAGTGGATCGGATCTAGATCCAAAGCCACTGGAGATATAATAGTTTTTCATTGGTTGAGAAAGAGGTATCGCTTCGGCTAGTTTTTCTAAAACAATTAGATAGTCAATTTCTCCAGCGAATTGGCTGCGGTCTAGGCGGCTTTCAAGGCTTTCGTTAGATAAAACTTTGGTATTAAAGGCAGCTTCTAAAGAATCATCCTCAAGCAAAGGCCCGCCTTGATTGGGCTGATGAATTTTGCCTAAAGCAGCGCTGGTAATTCTGGCAACTTTTTCTTTTAAGCTAGAGGCTGGAATAGTTTTTTTGATGCTTAAACCAGTGATTGCAATAACATTTTCAATTTTCTTAATTCTGTTGCGAGCAATGGATTGCATGTCGCTTAGCTGTTGATTTGCATCTTTAAGCTGATTGAAGGTTTCTTTATCTTGTTCGTTTAATTTGTTTTCTTTAAGCCCGCGTGGCATTGCTTTAGGGCTTTCTAACTGCATTTTAACTAGGTGGTCTTTGCCAGTGGTTGCAATTAAATATTGGTTGACCTTTCTTAATTTGTCGTTCATCGCGTTGAACTGTTCTTCAAAATAGCCATTTACGATCTTTAAATGCTCAACTTCAGCGGTTTTACTGTCAATAATTTGGTTAAACTTTGTTGATTGAATAAAGACATTGCTGATCCAAATCACAAAACCAATCAGGCAAAGTTGGGCTAAGGGGCCAAAGGAAACAGTTCTGATTTTTTGGTTGGTAACAAAAAGTATGGTTCTTTTGGTAAAGATTGTTTTATATCCGCGCAGCAACAGCTTAAGCACCACAACGCATAGTGTAATAGATAAATTTAGCAATTTTTTTCTTACAAAATACCAGTTATTCATTTATGGAACTTGCTTTTTTGATAAGGTTTCTTAAGGGTTATAGACGGCGTCTAAAAAGGATAATTTTTTCTATTTCTCTCTAATAATCTTAAATTTATACCCCAAAGTCAAGCAATTATTATTGACTAACAAACTTATACATATAAAATCCTCCGCCCTTGATATAGCTAAATTCTTTTGAAATCAGAGATATTTGCTAAATTTTTCAAACGTGGCAAGGCCACGCTCTGTAGTGTACAGAGATTTAATTTTATGGCAAAAAACGGTTAAAATCGTTAAAAATAAGCCATAAAGTTGGATTTTTAACTATTTTTAAGTCAAAAATGTCAGAAAAAGCGACTAAAAAGACCAATGATGCTGCTGGTCCAGCAAAGAAAACCAAAGCTGTGGCAGATGGAGTTCATCCTTCTCAACATACCGTTAAAGTTGTAATGACTGACGGTTCAACCTTTGACATTCTTACCACTTGGGGTAAAGAAGGCTCAACTTTAAGGTTGGATGTTGATCCAAAAAATCATCCAGCTTGGCAAGATAAAGCACAAAACTTCATTAACGTTAACAACGAAAGAATTGATAAATTCAACAAAAAATTCGGTGGTTTTGGTTCAGTTGTTGCCAAAAAAGCATAATTTTTGTTAAAAATTGCCAAAAATCCTTTGTTTAACAGGTTGGGGGCAGAAATTTGACTCGTTAGAAAATATCTTCAACGAGCCATTTTTCGCCCCTTTTTCTGTTGTTTCTTGTGACTATTTAAAATTATCCAACTTTGCAGAAGTTATAGCTGCTGATGAAATTGTTAAAAATGATGCTGACATTGTGGTGGGCTGGAGCTTGGGCGGCCAATTAGCGGTTCGATTAATTGAGAAAAAAATTTTAACTCCAAAATTGTTAGTTTTAATCGCCCCACCCTTTCAGATGCTTAAAGATGCTAATATTCAAGCTGGAATGTCGATTGAGGTTTATAATCAATTTTACCAAAATTTTGTTCAAGCGCCTGATGCAACATTGAAACAATTTGTAATATTAACCGCAATGAATGATAAAAACGCCAAAGAAATTGCTAAAACCATTGATATTAACAAAGAAAATTTTGCTCAGCTAAAGTTTTGGTTAGAAGAGCTAAAAAGATTTTCTTGTTTTAATGTTGATTTTAGTAATATGCCAAAAACCCTTTATTTTCATGGTGCTGGAGACATGATTGTGCATGTTAGTCAGGCGGAATATTTCAAGAAAAACATCAAAAATTTTGATATAGAAATTCTAAAAAACTGCGGCCACGCCCCACATTTAAGCGATATTGAGCTGGTGAGAAAAAAAATTAGGGATGCTGTAAACGCCAATTCGGGATAAAAAAGTAATTGTTTCACACGTTTTTATTCCGAACTGGCGTTATAAGATCGATTTTTATCTAATTAATACGACTTTTATTCCCAGATCTAAGTTTTTCCAAATTTTGTCAGCAGTTAATACGGGAAGACCATGATATTTTGCTAAGGCTAAACATGCTCTATCTCCCAGAGAAAGACCATGTTTTCTAGTTGATGAGTCAAGGGTGGCAGCGATTATTGCTTGGTCACTGTTGAATTCTTCGATATATAAAAAGGTTTCTTTTAATGATTCTGTGATATTCTTTTGGCCGAATCCTGCTCTGGTTAGAACTGTTAATACTTCAGAAAAATTTACACTTGAAACAATCGCATTTTCTAAATATTTTTCAGCTATTTCATGGCCTTGTTCCATTTTAAGTAGTGTCAAAATTGCTGATGCATCGAAGATAATTTTATGATTCATCTAAACCTCTTCTTTACGACGAATTTCAAAGAGTGTATCGACTAAACTTTTATTTTTGTTTTTATTCTTGATGAGATTTTGTAGCTTTTTTAAAGATTGTTTGGGGCTGTGGATTATAATGTCATTATCCCCCGATAGTTTAACCACCACTTCATCACCTGATTTTAGGTCTAAAGTTTTTCTAAAAAATGCAGGAATTATCATCCTGCCATTTTCTCCAATTGTTACATTAAATTCTCTCATAGGAATGGTTTATATTTTAAAAAATACCATTATTTCTAAATAGGGTAGTAAAATATATTATTACCCTATTTAGAAATATCAATAGTGAATTTATGACAATAACACTAAATTTTCCTGCGATAAGAAATTGCTTCTAATAGATGCTGATTGTGGATTTTTTCGGAATTTTCTAGATCGGCGATAGTTCTTGCGACCCTTAAAATTCGGGTGATTCCGCGCATTGAGCTTTGCATTTTTTCAACCGTGGTTTTTAAAATTTTTTGGCCATCATCGTCAAGTTGGCAAAATTTTTCGAGAATTTTTCCTTCAATTTGAGAATTGGTTTTTAAATTTATGTTGGAGATTTCTGTTGCATAGCGTTGTTTTTGTAGGTCTCTAGCTTTTAGAACCCGTTTTTTTACAGTTTCGGAATTTTCAGATTCGCTAAAATTATTGGCAAAAACATCAATTTGATTGACGTTTATGGTGATATCGATGCGGTCTAGCAGCGGGCCAGAGATTTTGTTTTTATATTCTTCGCCGCAATTTGGGGCTTTTTTGCACTCTCTGGCACTATTGCCAAGAAAGCCACAGCGGCAAGGGTTCATCGCGGCAATTAATTGAAAATTAGCTGGATAAGTGATGTGAGAATTAACTCGCGAGACGTTGATAAATCTGGTTTCAAGCGGTTGTCTTAAGGAGTCCAAAACTTGTCTTGGAAATTCGGCTAATTCATCTAAAAAAAGTACGCCGTTGTGAGCGAGTGAAACTTCTCCGGGTTTTGCTTTGGTTCCGCCGCCAATCATGGCAGGCATTGAGCAAGAATGATGTGGGTCGCGATAGGGGCGCTCAATGATTAATTCGCCATCAACAATTTTGCCGCTGATGCTGTGGATCATGTTGATTTCAAGAATTTCCATTAATTCTAGTGGTGGTAAAATTCCTGACATTCTAGACGCAAGCATTGACTTTCCTGTGCCCGGAGGGCCAACCATCAATAAATTATGACCACCAGCAGCAGCGATTTCTAAAGCCCTTCTGGCGGTTTCTTGGCCTTTGATGTCAGAGAGATCAGGATAAGTTTTTGTTGGTGTAATTGCTTGGTTTACGGGCCTTGGCAGCAGTTGGTTGCCGTTTAGATGATTTAAGAGTGTGAGAATGTCAGGGGCGGCAATTATCTCTAAATCCCCTGCCCAAGCGGCTTCACGCCCGTTTATTTGTGGGCAAATTACGCCATGTTTTCTTTCAGAGGCGCCAATTGCGGCAGAAATCATGCCGT
This sequence comes from uncultured Rhizobium sp., assembly GCA_964580715.1. Classification (GTDB taxonomy): domain Bacteria; phylum Pseudomonadota; class Alphaproteobacteria; order Rickettsiales; family UBA1997; genus UBA2645. The sequence continues at coordinate 12,958 of CAZOKU010000040.1, forward strand.
TTACTGCAGAAATTGAACCGTCTAGGGATAATTCTCCTAATATATAGAAATTTTCTACAGCCTGCTGGGGTAAGGCTCCGAGCTCAATTAATATGCCAAGAGCAATTGCCAAATCGAAGTGACTGCCTTCTTTTTGCAGATCAGCCGGAGCAAGATTTACAGTGATGCGAGTGTGAGGCCATTCAATGCCAGTTGAAGAAATTGCAGCGCGAACGCGCTCTTTAGATTCGCCAACCGCCTTGTCAGGCAAGCCAACGATGGCAAAAAAAGGATTTCCAGATGAAACTTTGACTTGCACATCGATGTCAACGACATCAACGCCAAGAAATGAGAAGGTTTTTACTTTGGCGACCATAAATTGTGGTGAAAAATTAAGTGCTAAAATTATTGTTATAATTTATTTTTTTTCAAGGAAAAAATGAAATAACTTGATTTATTAGCGTTTTTTTATAGGATGCGCGAGCAATTCTCTAAGAACATGTTATAAGAGCCCGTAGCTCAGCTGGATAGAGCAACAGCCTTCTAAGCTGTGGGTCGGACGT
>CAZOKU010000041.1:0-13080 GCA_964580715.1 uncultured Rhizobium sp.
CTTTAATTTAAAAATAATCTATTCTTATTAAATGGTGCTGTTAGCGGGAATCGAAGTCCGCGACCACCCATATCTTTAAAAAAATGTAAACATTTTTTTAGTTAGTGTAGGAATTTTTAAATTAAAGGCGGCTTTAATTTAAAAATAATCTATTCTTATTAAATGGTGCTGTTAGCGGGAATCGAACCCGCGACCTCTTCATTACCAATGAAGTGCTCTACCGCTGAGCTATAACAGCATATTAAAATTCTGAAAGTCTAATTATAATCTTTTACGAAGTTGAAGGACCTGCTCCGCCATTAGTTCCGCTAGAGACACTAGCACCTCCACTGCCTCCACTTCCACTGGAGACTTCGGCACCAGAACCTCCAGCTCCGCCAGAAACTTCAGCTCCCCCACCGCCACCGCTTCCACTACCAACTTGAACTCCTCCTGTTGATCTTGCCCCAGCACTAGCAGCAGTTCCTCCCGACGACTTCCAATTTTTCTCCATGGCATCTTTAGCCGCAGAATATCCCTTTTTACCAGCTTTTTCCATGCCTCTTCTGCCACGTTTTTGAATGCCTCTGGCAAGATTTTTCACTCGATCAAACATACCTTTAACCGAAGCATCTGAGGTTGGAAGTTTAGCACCCCCAATCAAGGCGCTAGCCATACCTGGTATTTCATCCATTATCTTGTAAAGAAGATACATCACTAAAACTCCTTTTACAAGAGTCAAAATGCGTTCTTTTACATGAGAAGACAGCAATGCAGAGATTACTTTAATTAAAACCCCAAACATTTCAAGCCCTGGAAATGTCGTCATGTTATCAAAGCCAATCAAACACGCAACTGAATCGTTTAGCGGGTCTACTTCAACTTTACCAACTGGACAAGCATTATTTTGATAAGATGTTATCTCTTCGGTTATTGGATCTTTGCAAACTTTATCACAGAAGATCATTTTATTTGGACCAACTCCACCAAAGGTTGCGCTTCCAATAAAGGCCGTGTCAATTACATTAATCACAATTGCAATATAGGCAAATAATATCATTGGCTGGAAGCAGAAGGATATTAAGTTAGTCAGCCAATTCTTAAAAATATGTGAAGTTTTAGCAAATAAGACAGTTGGAATAATTATCGGAGAAACAAACACCATAATTATTATAACTATAATCGAAGACAAAAATACATGCAAAGCCCGCAAAATCAGGGCAAAGAAAAAGAAACCAAACAACATCAAAGCTATCGAAAAATAGACCCCAATTGATTTAGTGATAAAACCCGCCAAAATAAGCTTAGCCACATTTGCAACTGAAGCCTCTGGACCAAAACCCAAATAACGTGCCAGTTTACAATCAAGAGTATCCCACATTGCAAGATATTCTTTTCCTGCTGGATAAGTTCGTCCTGAACTAACTTTTGTACCATCAGCTTTTGATAACATTCCAAATTGACAACCATCTTGCTTAATTGGGCTATCACTAGCTTGAATCTTAAATACTAAACCAGAAAAATATGAAGAAGCATTATACACACCATTAAAAAATTGCGATTGCCAAGCATCTGCTGTTGCAAAATAAAGCACCAAACCAATTTTAATAATATACATCAATAACTCTTTTTTCTCTCCTATATTTGCTTTTCCTGCTAAAATGTTCATTCCATAAAACATCACTGATAAAGTTAAAACCAACTTTACAATTAATCTCATTTTATCTTGAATCTGCACAAAGAAAGATTTTGCCATTACAGGTTGGCCTTTCTGATAATGGAAGTTATTAATTTCACCGACAACACCCACTAATTCGGTACTATAATTTCCACTCGCACAAACTCCAAGACTAGAAGCCTTTTCATTGGGGTTAGCACAAATAGAATGACCTGCGCGATTATAAAATAAATTTTCCAGAGTTTCTTTTATACATTGTGCAATTGGCGCACTAAAATGGCGTTGGCTGCCAAAAAGCATTCCGCCATTATAAGTGGTTTGATTTTGTGAATCACCAACAAAATTCAGACAAGCCGCAGAAAAATATGGAGAGCTTACAGGGTTATCTGGAATCAGCATCGGTGGCCCTACTACGGTACAATGTGTCAAATATTGACAATAATTTCTACATTTCCCAGCTTTATCATTATAACTGCAATCAGAATTTCTTATTTCACTATTTGTAGCACATTTTCCAGCTGCCACCTGAGCAGGAGTTATTAGTGTTATGTTATCACCATTTTTAATGCCATCGAGATATCTGTCACATGTCTCGCTACCCAGGCCAACAGTAAAATTATATGGACATAAACTGTAAGTCTTAGCACAAATATAACGATTATTATCCTTGAAGTTAGACTGAAAAACCACTGGACCAATATAGCACTTACTTCCTGCCTTACAAAATCTATTATAAGTTTTATTACCTATCTTATAGCTCAAACAAATATAGTTTTGACTACGATTAATGCAGCAATCGTAAGCTCTCTTAAAATGTTCTATTCTAGTACTAGTAATCGCTGCGCCAGTGAGAGGATCATTTTGTCCAGAACGAATATCATATCTACGACAATTAAAATTTCCAGCAGCAAGCCCTCGCATATAATATTTTTGTGGATCATAATCATTATAATCAACAATCGTTTGTGTATTCTTGCTGTAAGGATCTCGACAGATATCATCGCCAATTGAATTAGATGCGTAAGTGTAATCACTGCCAGAATTCATAGAATTTGCTAAAGTTTGCGAAGCATTAGCAAAGTCGTTAGCAGCATCATCCCATATTCCACGTGGGTCATCTTCCACTTCAATTCCTTGATAATAATATTCACGATATTCTTGATCTTCAAAACCAAGATTAGGATTAGATGCAATTTTTACTTTGACATGGGCTTGTAAGGTACTATAAACCTCCATTGAATCATTTTTATAGTGAGCAGCATTTGGTTTAGACCATTCAGCACCACAAACCCCAACATTATCAGAAACCTGATCTGCAATTTTCCATATAGAATAAAGTTCGCCATAAATAACACCAGTTATAACCGCCGTAGCACCCGCAATAGCAGCAGCACAAGCAGCATTCTTATCCCTAATTCCATTAAATGTTGCAATCGCGACATCTCTTGCATCTAAAATCGGAGATGGCAGAACCCTTACTGGAGTTTTCACTCCACATATATTATTCATATTGGCAATCGCCGCCTTTACAGCTGCATAATCAACAGCAGCAATTGTAGCACAAATCGGGTTGCTAAGATCAAATGACATGTCTTTGCTTCCATCAAGTGGATTTGGACTGTTTAAAGCTTCCACTTTTCCATCTGTTCCACAGCCACGGATTCTGCCCGGCCCCTCATCATCATTCGCAGAAATTTTTAAAGGAAAAAACACAACAAAAAGAGAGAGGAAAATTATTGCTAAAATTTTACAATAATTAGTTTTCATCAGTTTCCACCTACCTTTTTATAATAAATTGGCAACCAATCATCAGGATCATCACCAACTTCTCTTATTATTTCATCCAATAATAATACAGTGTCGGCACGACCAGATAAAACTTTTATAACTTTATCCATTCCACTTAAATCAATACGCGCAACCACTCCATCATTATCTTGTTTTACTAAGAAAAATCTGGTCGAAGGATCAGTGCTTCTAACAATGTTAAATTCACGCTCTGACAGCATGAAAACCTCACGATACATATTGGTTGCTTTTAAATTTGGCAAGAAAATTTGCGTTGCAGTTTGCTGAACCAAAGTGTCGGAAATTGCGCTCTTTCCAGCATCTTCAACTGATTGCGTTGCAAAAACCACGAAAGTGTTTAATTTCCTTAAAACCTTCAACCAATCTTTAATTTTTGGCGCAAACACTGGATTATCAATTAATGCCCAAGCTTCGTCAAGCACAATCATAGTTGGAGATCCATCAAGAGAATTTTGTATGCGATGAAATAAATAAAGCAGAACTGGCCCAATGCTGGTTTTATCCTTTAAAATTTCGCCCATTTCAATTCCAAAAACTAAAGAAGAATCAAAATCAATCAGATCTTCATCATTATCAAACAACTTCGCATGAGACCCGTCCGAATGCCAAATTGACAGCCTTCCAGCAAGCGTTCCAGGGCCACTCAAACCCATAAAAGGAGCAATATTGCGCAATTTTCTCTGATTTTTAGGAAGTTTGTAATTACCAATTACCGCTTCATTAATTCTTTCCATTTCATGCGCCGTAACAGCTGATCCCCCAACTGAAACCAAAGCTTTCAAAAACTCAATTAAAAAAGTTCTATTATCACCAGTGTCTGGCAATTGAAACGGATTAAACCCCGAAACCCTTGAAACATCTGGCGTCATATAGCGCCCACGGATTGCCCTGATAAAAATTTCCGCACCACGATCTTTATCAAAAAAGAACAACTTACACTTGAATTTTCTAGCCTGTGCACATAAAAAATTCATCAAAACTGTTTTACCAGAACCAGTTGGGCCAACAATCATGCTGTGGCCCACATCGCGCACATGAAAACTGAAAAAATAAGGCGTTCCTGAAACTGTGCTAAACACAGTAACAGCATCACCCCAATGATTTTTCTTCCTTTTTCCTGAAGGATAATTGTGAAAAGAAGCAAAAGACGCAATGTTTAAAGTGTTAACAATGCTGCGGCGCGCCATAAATTCTTGGTTACCGGGAAGCTGCGCCCAATAAGCAGGTTCCAGGTTCATTTTCTCTCTTACCGCCGTAATTCCAACATTGGAAAACTCTACAATGGCAAGCGACATTGCGCTTTCCAACGTTTTTAAACTATCTTCCATACATAAAACCGCTAAATGATGATTTCCAAAAGCAAATTCACCACTCATCGCCGAATCAAGCGCTTCATCAATTTCTTGAATTTGTGAAACCGCCACATCTTCTGCCTGCACCAACCTTCTTTGCTGCATTTGCATTGAGCTGACAGCAATCATACGATTGATAAAGGAAAAAGACTGTGAAATGATCAACTCAAAAGGCATTTCCATAAAACCATCCAAAACACCAGCATTAGTGGTTGGACGATATTCTTTTACTGCTGCAATTCCGCAATATTTTATTCCAGAAGGATGATGAGCCTCTATTGATTTACCACCAAAAAAAAGTCGTGACACTGGCAAATGGTGAGAAATCTCACCACGCGAAGGAGCAAGGGGCTGAGAATAGCCACAATTAACTAGTCTAGAAAGAAATTCTAACAATTCAGAAATAACCACACCATTCTCGTTTTCTGACAATCCTAAAAGCTCTGCACCATAATTACCAAAACCATTCAAAACCCTATCCGTCATCTCCTCCAGCTCATCATAAGCCTCACGCATATGTTGTTCCCAAGAAGATTTATCGGTTCTATGTTGTAATTTTTTTGCTAAATGCCCTAAAGCTGCCACCCCTGATTTGTCATGGGTTCGAATTATCGTAAAATAATGTTCATTAACGAAAGTTTTTTGCCCAGAATGCTTGCCAGCCCAATCAGCATTAAGCTTCTTGGAAAAATTATCTGGCATTTCACCATCTGGAAAACCCTTCTCTTTGCGACGAATTGTATGAAAATAAAGTTGAAAACTACCTGAAGCCATGCCCTTCAGCAGGTTATTACGCGACATTTTTTTTAAGTCTATATCAACATCATCAGCAGTTTCAAAAGCGAAACCCTTGATCTTAATGACGCGCAAAAGCTCGTCTTTATGCGTTAAAATCGTATTTGAATTCCAGTGGCATCTATAAGGAATAAAATGCGCCGCTGAGACCTCATACTTCACAACACTTTCTTTAGCTGGTTTAACTGTTGAAAAACGCATCGTTTTTTATTCTGAACAAGAGATTTATTTTATTATTGGTGTTTAAGTTATTTTTTTAGCAAAAAAAGTAAAGCACACTTATTAAAAAACGGTATTTTTTATTACTCTTTCATTTTCAATTAAAAATATGCTTGATAAAAAAAATTAAGCTCTTATATTTGCCAGCTCGGGAGTGTATCAGAATACAACAACCTTTACTGGTGAATATGAATACACACGCCGGGTTTGCGTGGTGGTGGCTCCCGAATATTTTATCACTCTCTTAAAGCAAGATGTTTTGAGGGAGTTTTTTTATGCCTTATTTTTGCTGTTTTTTGTAATTACGGCCAAAATCAACAAAGCTGGAATCGAGATAATTGCTGAAATCACAAAAAACCATATCCAGCCTAGATCTTGTGCAACAATTCCAGAGCTTGCAGAAATCACACTTCTTCCCAAACTTGCAAAAGAAACCAAAATTGCATATTGCGTTGCACTAAAATTAACATTGCACAATCCGCTTAAATAAGCCACCAAGACTGAATCTCCTATTCCGCCACTGAAATTTTCAAAGAAAATGACTAAATATAAAGCTGTCGGATCATAGCCCGCTTTTGCCAAATAAAGAAAAGCTAAATTAGAAGTTATCTGCATCACCAAAGCAATCCATAAAGCATTCTCAATGCCTTTTTTCTTCACCAAAACCCCACCAATAAAAACTCCGAATAATGTCGCAAATAATCCAAAAACCTTTGTGATTGTGGCAATTTCAGTTTTGCTAAAACCAATCTCAATCAAAAAAGGCAAAGTTAAATTTCCAGCAAAACTATCACTTAACTTAAATAAAACGATAAAAATTAAAATCAAAAACCATTGTTTATGCCCAGCAAAATCAAGCAGTGGAGCCATTATTGAATTTTTAAACCACGAAGCAAAATCATGCGATTTAACTTGCCAATTTTTTCTAGTTTCATCCGCAAATAAAGTTACAGTCACTGCAGCTAACATTATCAATGACATGATCAGAAATACTGATTTCCACTCGATAAATTCCGCCAAAATAAGCGCTAAAGCGCCTGAAATCAACATGCCAATCCTATAACCATAAACATAAAAACTTGCCGCTAAAGCCTGATTTTCTTTTGCAATTAATTCAATACGATAGCCATCGATTACTACATCTTGCGATGCCGAAGCAAAACCGATCAAAAATGCAAATGTGACGATAACCATGAAATTCTCATTATCACTAACCAACGTTAAACAGAGAATAAATATGGCCAGAAAGACCTGACTTAACATCATCCATGATTTTCTTTGGCCAAATTTTTTGGTTAAAAACGGCACAGCACAAGAATCAATTATTGGTGCAAAAAAGATTTTCAGCGAATAAGGCAAACTTACCAAGGAAACAAAACCAATGGTTTTTAAATCAAATCCACGCTCTAACAAAAAAACTTTCAAGGTTGAAAGAATCAAAGCCAGGGGAAGCCCACTGCTAATTCCGAGGAAAAATATTATAACAAAATTTTTATAAAATTTTTTCATTTTAAATCATTTAATCTTTTTAACAGAAATGGGCAAATCAACTTGTATTTTTTCAACACATTAATTATATGTTAGAGACATATATTCCAAAGCTAATTTTAATCTATTTACATATGTTTGATCATAAAAATCCATCGCAAATTTACGGCACCACAATTCTTTCGGTTAGAAAAAACGGCAAAGTTGCAATTGCAGGTGACGGCCAAGTTTCATTAGGATCAACCGTGTTAAAATCAAATGCCAAAAAAATACGTAAAATTGGTGATGGCTCAATAATCGCGGGTTTTGCTGGCGCAACGGCTGATGCTTTTTCTTTATTTGAAAGGCTAGAACAAAAACTCGAACAATATCCAACCCAACTAACTCGTGCTTGCGTTGAACTTGCTAAAGATTGGCGAACTGACAAATATCTGCGCCGTCTTGAAGCAATGTTGATCGTAATTGACAAAGACACTTCTCTCGTTCTAACGGGAAATGGCGATGTTCTAGAGCCAGAAGATGGTGTGGTTGGAATTGGCTCTGGCGGAAATTTTGCAATTTCAGCAGCGCGTGCTCTTATGACTGTTGATGATTTAAGCGCTGAAGAAATTGTAAAAAGATCAATGAAAATTGCTTCTGATCTTTGTGTTTACACTAACAACAATATTATAATTGAAAGTCTCTAATAATATGCTCTTTCGCCTTTTTTTATTTTTTACAATTGCTTTTTTCCAGCTAAATTCCGCTTCAGCAATTTCTTTTTCAATTAAAGGCGATGAGATACCAAAAACTAAAATATTATTTCTAGGTTTCAACAGTGCCAATCCTTCAATCAGATCAGACTCTAACGAAATTTTGGAATATATAAAACAAAATCTCAAAACCACTGATCTTTTTGAAATAATCAATCAAAACGATTCTAGCCCTGTAAACATTGAATCAGCACCAGATTTTGACAAACATAATCAATCAGGAATTGGCGCAGTTTTAGTCGCGCAATTTTCTTATAATCAAAATGGCCATTTAGAAATTCGCACCCGCCTGTGGGACATTCTTGACCAACGTCAGCTTTTCGGCAAGCTCTACACTGCCTCTAAAGACAATTATCGCAAAGTTGCAAATGTGGTTTCCAACGAAATTTTCAAAGCAATCACTGGCGAAAAAGATGGCCATTTTAACTCGCAAATAACTTACATTTCTGAATCAGGGCCAATCACAAAAAGAATTAAAAAACTCAACATCATCAATTTTGATGGCACCGAACACCAAGTTTTAACCAATGGCAGAGATTTAGTTTTGACTCCAACTTTTTCAAAAAATCATGACGAAATTTTTTATCTGCGCTATTTTGAAGGAAGGCCCCAAATTTTTGCCTTTGATTTAAGAAGCTTTGGAACCCGCAAAATTGGCGGATTCCGTGGCACCACATTTTCTCCGAATGTCCATCCTAAAAATTCAAATTTAATTTTGCTTTCTTCAATTCTTGACGGCAATGCTGATATTTACGAACTAAACATTGCTGAAAATTCTGCAGTAAGGCTTACAAAAAGCCCAGCGATTGACACTACTCCATCTTATTCCTCTGATGGAAAATATATCGCTTTTTCTTCCGACCGCGAATCTGGCCAACAAATTTATGTAATGGATGCCAGTGGCAACAGCGTAAAGCGCATCAGCTCTGGCTCTGGAACTTATTCCAAACCAGTTTGGTCGCCAGATGCTAAACTTATCGCCTTCACCAAAATTAAAAACGGACAATTCTTTATTGGAATTATGTCTTCTAATGGCGGCAATGAAAAAATGCTTTCAAGCAGCTATTTAGTTGAAGGCGCAAGATGGTCACCCAATGGCCGCTATTTAATTTTCTCCAAAAAGAAAGGCCCTTACGGCAATGACAGCATCCCTCGCCTTTACACTGTAGACATCAACACTGGATTTGAATATGAAATACCAACTCCAGAAGGCGAAGGCGCCACCGATCCTGATTGGAATTAGCAATGTCACAATATTTTCTAAAACGCTTCCTTCTCATAATCCCAACCTTATTTGCCATAATGTTGGTAAATTTTCTAATCATTCAAACCGCTCCAGGCGGCCCCGTTGAAAGATTTATCGCCCAAATGAATCACACAACCAAAGCAAGCAATGAAGCTGGGGAAAATAATTTTAATAATTTTTCTACCAACATCACAAAAGATCAAAACCTTAAATATCAAGGCGCCAACGGCATTGATCCAGAAATAATCAAAAAAATTGAAAAACTCTACGGCTTTGACCTTCCTTTGTGGCAAAGGTTTTTCTTAATGGTTAAAAAGTTTTTTACTTTTGATTTTGGCGAAAGTTTTTATCAAGACAAAAAAGTGGTCGATTTAATTTTAGAAAAACTGCCCGTTTCAATTTCAATTGGCTTATGGAGCACGCTATTAATTTATCTTATTTCAATTCCACTTGGAATAAGAAAAGCTGTTAGCAATGGCTCAAAATTTGATCTTACAAGCAGCAGCATCATAATTTTTTTACACGCAATTCCCGCTTTTCTTTTCGCAATTTTATTAATAATTCTTTTTGCTGGCGGAAATTTTTTAAATATTTTCCCCTTACGCGGCCTTGTTTCGGATAATTTTTCTGAACTTTCTTGGTTACAAAAAATTCTCGACTATCTCTGGCATATGACCCTGCCAACAATTGCCATGATCATCGGCGGATTCGCCTCTCTAACATTTTTTTGCAAAAATTCTTTTTTAGAAGAAATTAACAAACAATATGTTTTAACCGCTTATGCTAAAGGTTTAAACCAAAAACAAATTTTATATCGTCATGTTTTTCAAAATGCCTTGATGATAGTGATAGCAGGCATTCCCGCCGCTTTGATCGGCATAATTTTTGGCAGTTCAATGTTAATTGAAATAATTTTTTCTCTTGACGGCCTTGGGCTTTTGGGCTATGAATCAGCAACCTCGCGCGACTATCCTGTGATGTTTGCTTCGCTTTATATCTTTACTTTGCTCGGTCTTGTCACTAACATCATAAGCGATTTTACTTATAAAATAATTGATCCGCGTATCAATTTTGATAATAAAACTATTTAACTAATGGACGACATTAACAACATCTATCTTGCTTTAGTTGTAATTTTAATTTTTATTTCTGCCATTTTTGCCTGCTCTGAAACCGCTATTGTTGCAGTGTCTCGTGCCAAAATTCACCGCATGGCAAATGAAGGAAATAAAAAAGCAAAAAAATTAGAAAAACTTTTAAAAAATCGTGAAAAAGTTATCAGCACTATGCTTGCTGGAAATAACGCCATCAACATACTTGCTTCAAGCATTGCCACCAGTGCCTTGATCAAACTATTCGGCGAAGCAGGCCTTCTTTACGCCACCGTCATCATGACTCTTGCCGTTTTAATTTTTGCTGAAATTTTACCAAAAACTCTCGCAATAAAATCAGCGGACAACATTGCTCTGGCTCTCGCTCCGCTAATTAATTTTCTGGTAAAAGTTTTTTTTCCCTTCACTCACATTGCTCACAAAATTGTCGATTCTCTTATCGATCCATTTTTTAAACTGAGTCAAAAAAGCAAAGCTTTAGAACTAGAAGAAATCCGCGACACCATTGATTTAAAGGCGCGCGAAGGATCAATTTTTAAATATGACAAAGACTTAATCGATGGCATATTCGACCTTTCCGACACTGAAATCAGTGAAATCATGGTTCATCGCAAAGACATTGAATCCATCAATATTGATTTACCATCTAGCGAAATAATCAATGCTGCCTTGCTAGCAAACCACACCAGAATTCCTTTGTGGAAAAACAATCAAGAAAATATTGTAGCCATTTTAAATGTTAGAAAACTTTTAAAAGCACTGCACTTCCACAAAGGCGATTTAAGCAATTTCGACATCAACAACTTATACAGCGAACCATGGTTTACACCAGCTAGCAACACCTTGCGCTCACAGCTTTTCTCATTCAGAAAAAAGAAAAAACGCCTAGCGTTAGTGGTTGATGAATATGGCTCATTACTTGGCCTTCTCACGCTTGAAGATATTTTAGAAGAAATTGTCGGAGAAATTAAAGAACAAGGAGACAAGCAAGAAATCGAACTGGTTAAAACCAAATCTGGCGCCTATAAAATTGCTGGAAAAGTTTTGATTCGCGATATCAACCGCAAACTAGAATGGGAAATCAAAGAAGACAATCACGCCCACAATTTAACCGCCTTCATAATCAGCAATCTCGGCCGAATTCCTGATGAAAAAGAAAACTTCATGATTGATGATTATTACTTTGAAATTCTAAAAAGAAAAAACAACGATTTGATTTTAGTAAAAGTTAAAAAAGTGAATTTGAGTAAAAAATAAAAAACCACGCTTCAATATTTCACTAATTCACTATAAAACCATTTTCGGAAAGAATCTTTTTTGCTGTTGTACTCTTTAAAAACTTCAAAAATTCACGCGCAATTTCCATATTGTCGCCCGCAATCACCAAAGCCTGATAAAAAATATTGCTGTTTTTATTAGTCGCTAAAATTTCAAAATCTTTCCGCCCTTTAAGCTGGCTTGCAAGCAACAACGCATAGTGATCTGGACTGTCTTTTGCCAAAGTTAAAACTGGAGTGCGATCTTCATAAAGTTTATTAAAAATTTTAATTTCTTCAAAAGAAAATTTTTTCACAAAATCACTGCTGATCTTGCCAGAAGAGCTGTTTTCATTATCCAACATTAAAATCGCCTTCTTCTGATTTAAAATTTCCAAAGCTTTTTCCAAAGAAATTTTATTTCCCCACAATTCTGTAGGAACATCAGGATTATTTTTTGCCGTAACCAAAACCAACTCATCTTGTGCAACATATCCAACATTATAAACATCAATCAAACCCTTCTGGCGCATCACTTCCACCAACGCAGAATTAGCAGAAATCAACACATCTCCCGGCTCACCAGAATCAACTTCATTAATCAAATCTTCTGAAGTATCAAAATTAACCGAAACCGCAACATTGGCCTTTTGCGAATAAACCCGCGCAATCTTTGTCAAAGCCAAAACCATATTCGGTTCAGCAAAGATCGTCAAACTACGGCTGTTAAAGGCAAATGCCGTCTTGCTTTGAAACAAAACAGCAATAAGTAAAAAAATTTTTATAACTCGCACTAACCCTCTCATAAAATTTAAATATTTAGACCTATTGCAAAAACGGGACGCCTCGTTGCACGAAACGTTTTCAGCGTTGCAGGACGGGGTTTCTAACCCCGTCCTCACCTTCATGCCAAACTATTTTAATTATAGCTCCAACATTTTTTGCCGACTCTGATCAATCTCTGCAAAAACTTCTTCCCAAGTTCCAATAGTAGAAGCTTTACTATATTCCGTAACACGATTTTCAAAAAAGTTCGTATGTTCAACCCCATTTAAAATTTCGTCAAGCCACGGAAGTGGATTGATATCAATCATATAAATATCTTTCAAACCAAGCTGCCCTAGCCTTCTATCCGCAATATAACGAATATATCTTTTAACCTCACGCGAGGTTAAACCTTCAATATTTCCCATTTCAAAAGCCAAATCAATAAATGCATCTTCGAAATGCACGATTGTTGCACAAGCCTCATAGAGCCGCCCTTTTAATTCACCATCCCAAATTTCTGGATTTTCTTGCACAAAAGTGCGGAATAATCTGATGATTGAATTAGTGTGCAAAGTTTCATCGCGCACCGACCAAGCCACAAATTGTCCCATTCCTTTCATTTTTCC
>CAZOKU010000042.1:0-12907 GCA_964580715.1 uncultured Rhizobium sp.
TCCCACCGTCAAAATCATCGTCGGCACAAGCATCTTCAATAGAAAAAATTGGATAATTTTTAACCAAATCTTCGTAATAATTAACCAATTCATCACTGGTTAAAACTTTTCCTTCGCCTATCATGTGATATTTTTTGTCATGATAAAATTCTGTAGAAGCAGCATCCAAAGCAAGCAAAACTTCATCTCCTAATTTATATCCAGCTTTTTCAGTTGCTTTGGCAACATAATCCAAAGCCTCTTTAGTTGAATTTAAATTTGGCGCAAAACCACCTTCATCACCAACGTTGGTGTTGTGTCCGTCTTTTTTTAATAAAGATTTTAAATGTTGAAAAATTTCTGCACCAATGCGGATCGCTTCTTTACAAGAAGCAGCGCCGACTGGCATGATCATAAATTCTTGAATATCAATTTTATTGTCCGCATGCTTTCCGCCGTTGATGATGTTCATCATTGGAACCGGCAAAAGATTTGCTTGATCTTGCCCTAAATATTTAAACAACGGAAGCTTTCGTGAAGCTGCAGCAGCTTTGGCACAAGCCAAAGAAACTGCAAGAATTGCATTAGCCCCAAGATTTGCCTTGTTTGCACTGCCGTCCATATCAATCATTAAATCATCTATTTCTCTTTGTTTAAAAACATCAAAGCCAATTAATTTTTTCGCAATTTTATCATTAACATTTTCTACAGCTTTTAAAACGCCCTTCCCTAAAAATTTTGTTTTATCATTATCTCGCAACTCATGAGCTTCCAAGCTTCCAGTTGAAGCGCCAGATGGAACGGCAGCTAGACCAAATGATCCGTCGCTTAAATGAACTTCCGCTTCAAGCGTTGGAAAACCACGAGAATCAAGGATTTCACGTGCCTTAATGTGAGATAATTTTGTCATGAAAAAAATATTTATTTGAAAGATAGATTTATAAATAAAATTTTGCGCAAAACCACACAAAAGTCAATCTCTAGCGAATCTAAAATAAAGCAATTATCCTTGACACATCAATTCGTGATAATCGACTTTTTAAAATATTATTTCACTTTCTTAAGCGGCTCGATGCAGGCTGGCCTTTCTTCCAGAAGCTTCTTCCAGTTTTTGTCCCAGTTTTTACTGTGAGTTGCATTTTTTACTTCGATTATTTTTACACAATTTGTTCTAAGAAGCTTGATTGCGTAAGATTGCGCAACAGTTTTTGGCACTATACTATCTTTTTCTCCAACAAAATGAATTTGCGGAACTCTTCCCAGATGTAAATTGAAATAATCATAATCTTCGCCTATTCTTCGATTCGCAAAATTTTTTGGCAATTTAGGTAAATTGTGAATTTTGGAAAATTCACTGCTATCAAGACTTCCCGCAATTGTTCTTAAATTAACTACATTATTTAAAATCGCTGCAAAATAACGTGCTATTTCACCTCCTCCAGAATATCCAACCAGTTCAATTTTATATTTAGAAAAATTCGCCAAAACTTCGCCTATCGCATAAAAAATTTCTTTAGAAAATTTGTCACTTGTCCAATATTTTCTTTCACATTTAGCATCCTTTAAATATTGGCACGGGCGAGCAATGTAAATAATGTTTGGGTGAGGATCTTGTTTTATTAAATCAATTAAAAAATACGAAGTTGGCGTAGGATTGCGCGAAGCAGTATAGCGATTTACAAAAGATTTACCATCACCTTCAATATAAACTCTAAGAGTTTTTTTAGGATCAGTAATTTTTTGCAAAGTAAAGATTTTAAAAGTGATAGTTTGATAATTTTTATTTATAAAACCTTCAGCTGCAGCAATTTTTGTGGTCTTTCTTGCGATAGTTGAATAATGCTCAACGCAAGAAGCTAGGTTTAGCATTATAACTATCGCAAAAAATCTGAGCAGCATTCTACTCTGCTTTGCCTTTGTGATCTGGCATCATCATGTCAGATCCTGTGATTTCTTTCATCTTTTCATGATGTCTTGCTCTTTCTTCTCTCACCTGTTTTTTTTGCTCTGGAGTTAGATTTTTCATCATTTCATGTCTTTTTTCCATCTTTTCCATATGCTCCATATGATCTTTTTTCATACCTTCGTGCATTTGATGGCCTTTTTTCATAGCTGGCATTTCTTTTACAGCATTTGAAACATTGTTTGAAACACCTTCTTGTGCAGAATTTTGAGCATTAGCAGAAAGTGCAATCATTGCTGCTGTAGCAGCTATAGTAAGAGATTTTTTCATAAATATTATAAAATTTATTTTATCAAATCAGGCTTGATTCGACCAAAAAAAACTATCAAGCAAAAAGAAAAAATCAAATGCTCAAATGAAGTTTTTTGCGAATTCAGCAAAGGTTTTTCCTTCAATCGAATGACGAATTTCTTTCATTAAATCTTGATAATAAAAAATATTATGTTCCGACAAAAGCATTGAAGCTAAAATTTCACCAGACTTAGTTAAATGATGCAAATAAGCTCTGCTGTGGTTTAGACAAGCGTAACATTGGCATTTGTCATCTAATGGCTTGTCGTCTGTGCGATATTTTGCATTACGAATATTTATTGCGCCACTTCTGGTAAAAGCTTGACCAGTGCGACCAGAACGCGTTGGAATAACACAATCAAACATGTCAACTCCGCGCGCAACAGCTCCAACAATGTCAGATGGCTTGCCAACTCCCATTAAATAACGCGGCTTTTCTTCAGGCAAAAACTGTGGCAAATAATCTAAAACCTCAAACATAATTTTTTGTCCCTCACCAACTGCAAGCCCGCCAATTGCATAACCATCAAAACCAATTTTGATTAATTCTTTTGCAGAAATTTCGCGTAAATCAGAAAATACGGAACCTTGTACAATAGCAAAAATTCCATGGCCATCTCTTGGTTTGAAAGCGTTCTTTGATCTTTTAGCCCAAGCAAGAGAACGCTCCATAGCTTTTTTTGCTTGCTCGTAAGTTGCTGGATATTGCACACATTCATCAAAAATCATTGTAATGTCACTGCCAATTTTATGCTGAATCTCAATTGATTTTTCTGGAGTAATAAAATATTTTGTGCCATCAAGATGTGAGGAAAATTCAACACCATCATCAGTAATTTTTCTAATTTCTGACAAAGACATCACTTGAAAACCGCCAGAATCAGTTAGAATTGGCAAATCCCAATTCATAAATTTGTGAAGCCCGCCAAAGCTTTCAATTAAGTCGGCTCCGGGCCTGAGCATTAAATGATAGGTGTTACCTAAAATAATTTCTGCCCCAGATTTTTTTACGTCAGAAAATTTTATCGCCTTAACCGTAGCAGCAGTTCCAACTGGCATAAAAGCTGGTGTTTGAATTTTACCATGAGCAGTGTTAACCTCACCGCGTCTTGCTTTATTATCAGTGGATTTTAAGCTGAAAGAAAAATTTTTATCCATTTATGCAAAAATATTTACCATTTTTAACTTTATTCATTCTGGTGAGCTTGATAATGGTTTCAACTTATCGTTTAAGTAAACAAAAGGAAAACCAATCAGAGCAACCATCGCGCGAATCTGTAGAAGAATCGGAATTACATTTTAATAAAGTGTCGATTACATTACCAGAATTTTCATTATTAAATCTTTTTGATAATAATGATGATTTTTCGCAAAAAGATTTAGTCGGAAAATATTCTTTGGTTAATTTTTTTGCCTCTTGGTGCACCACCTGCCGCGCTGAACATGAAATTTTGATTAACTTACAAAAAGAAAACATCATCGACATTTATGGCATTGCTTGGAGAGACATTGATGAAAATACAAAAGATTTTCTCAAAGAAAATGGTAATCCTTTTAAAAAAGTGGGAGCTGATAATGCAGGATTATTTACCAAAATAACCGGAATTCAAGCGGTTCCAGAAACTGTAATTGTTGATAAAAAGGGAAATGTAGTAATGCGCTATCGAGGAAACTTACAGGAATTTTCTGTTGATGAGATTAAAAAGTTTTTGAGGGAGCATAAGAATTAAAAGTTGTGCTAAGATTGTTGGATGCTTGGAATAGTTGATCTTGGTGCTGGGCGGAATTTGCAATTCCGCCCTATAATTCATACAAACTTAAAACATAGTTTTTGTTAAATGATGGCATGAACGTAAGGGCGGAATTACAAATTCCGCCCAGCACCGAGATGAAAACACATGATCAACAACAAAAACCAAAAGGGCTTCTCTAATTAAAGAGAAGCCCTTTTTTAGTTTAATATTTTGCTCAAAAACTTATTTCGCAGCTTTTTTAACTGATTTTTCGCGGATAACTTTAACTTCAGAAAGTTTTTCTGTCGCAGTAAGTTTTCTTACAACTTTATTGCGCAATTTTTTTGCTTTATCAGTTAATTTTGCATGACGGAAGTTAACTAAGAAACTGTCGATATTGCCATATTTATTAACAGTGCGCAAAGTTGAAGCTGCAATTCTTAAATTAAGATCAACTCCAAGAGCATCACTGTGAAGTGAAACTTCTCTTAAATTAGGCAAAAATCTTGTTTTAGTTTTGCGATTAGAGTGGGAAATTTTATTACCACTCATCACACCAACACCAAGTAAATCACACTTTCTAGACATATAATATTAAATCAAAAATTTTACAAACTAACTGTTACAGTTATCAAGGCTTTTATCGCCACCACCAATAGCAGCAACAATTGTAGGAGCGCCGAACATTGCAGCAATACCAGCAGCAACACCGATCATTAAACCCCAAGAAACTTTACCAGTAAAAAAACCAATACCAAGAGAAATCACTGCAAAAGCGGCGAAAGCTTTACCAGCTTTACCAGTAACTATTTTCATCGCATTGCAAAGAGTATCAACCAACATATTGTGGTTAGCATCAGATGTTGACTGCGCAAACGCCTCACTTGCCCCAATAACAGAAACTACAGGAGAAACTGCAACAAAGAAAAAAGACAAAATTAAAGTTTTTGCCAAAAAAGAAGAAAGTTTTTTCATAATTTTTAAAAACGATTAAAGATTTATTTAGACTGCCGAACCTAACTGGCAAGGCTTGAGCATAATGATGCATTATCAAGTTATAAAATGCAATAGGGTTTTTTAATAAATTTTGGTGAGTGTGCGGTAATTATCCTTTGACATCATCATCCTTGAGCTGAAGGCTCGAGGATCTCTCGAGTTTTGCGTCAGACATAAAGAAATCCTCGAGCCAAGCTAGGCAGAGTTTGTAACTCCGCCTTTACTATTCATGCAATAAAATATTAATTTTTGGCATGAACATGTGGGCGGGATTGCAAATCCCGCCCAGCACTAGGTATGGCTCAAGCATAATATTAAAAACCTATTAAGTGAACAATACTTAAATAATTTTTATTTCCCACTCCAGGTCAATTCCGGTTTGCTCTTTAACCTTTTTTTTGGCTAAATTGCCTAAATTAATTAGATCTTGGGCTTTGGCATTGCTGAAATTAATCATGAAATTACAGTGTTTTTCAGAGATTTTAGCTCCTCCAACAGTTGCGCCGCGAAGGCCTGCTTCGTCAATTAATTGCCAGGCTTTTTTTGCAGTTGGATCTAACGGACTGGGGTTTTTAAAGGTGCTGCCACCAGTTTTCGCTCTTATTGGTTGGGATTTTTCACGATTTTGGTTAAATTCAGTGATTTTTTTATCAACTTCGGCA
Organism: uncultured Rhizobium sp.; assembly: GCA_964580715.1. Lineage (GTDB taxonomy): Bacteria > Pseudomonadota > Alphaproteobacteria > Rickettsiales > UBA1997 > UBA2645. The sequence continues at coordinate 5,625 of CAZOKU010000042.1, forward strand.
ATGCTTGATTTTTCCAGCTTAAATGAAGCTTCAACAAAAATAAAATTTTTTGCAATTTTATTGCCGCGATAAAAAAAGCCAAAATCAGCGTTTTTTAATTCAAACAAATTTCCTTTATAATCAAGCGCTTTGGCACTATATAAAACTTTGGAAATGTCCGAGCCATAGCATCCTGCATTCATGGCAAGCGCACCTCCTATTGAACCTGGAATGCCAGTTAAAAACTCTAATCCAGATAATCCGACATTTTTGCTAAAAAGCGCAACATTGGCGCATAAAGCGGCTGCACCAGCTGTAATAATATTTTCACCGCTTTTCGATATTTTAGCAAATTCGCCGCCTGACCTTATAACCACACCTTTTACACCTTCATCTTTAATAATCACATTTGATGCTGCACCAAGAATATTAAGTGGAATTTCTTGCGAAATGTTTTGTAAAAAAAACTGTAAATCCTCCAAATCTGCTGGTTTGAACAATATTTCCGCTTTTCCGCCAACATCAAACCAAGTTTTTAACTCCACATTTTGACGATATGCGCCGCGCACTTGCGGCAAGTTTTTAATTAAATCAGTCATTATGCTTTAGCTTAAATATTACGGGAGTGCGACCTTCTGCAATCGCTTTTTTCTGATATTTAGTCACAGTCCAATTATCTGGAAAATTTTGCCAATCTTTTTTTGATTCTGCAAGCCAAGAAAATTTTTCGCTACGCAAAGTTTCGGATAAAATCCAAGTTTTGTAAGAGTCGTGATCTGTAGCAATCGTGACTGTGGAATTTGCTTTCATTTTTGGTGATAAAATTTTGTCCAAAAATTCTGCTGTAATTAAGCGACGTTTGAAATGCTTAGATTTCGGCCAAGGGTCGGGAAATAAAATGTAGATTTCACTAAAAAATTGGTCAGGAAAATTTTGCAATAAATTTCTTACATCTTCACGAGAAATTTTAAGATTTGTCAGTGGCTCACTTTCAAGCTTTCCAAGCAAGTTAACAACTCCGTTGATGTGAGGCTCTGAGGCGAAAATGAATTTTTGTGGATTATTTTTTGCTAAATTATAAGTAAAATCACCAAAACCAAAACCAATTTCAAGGATCACTTCACCCTTGCAATCAAAGGATTGAAGCTGATATTTTGGCAGTAAATTTTCTAATAAGAAATTTTTATGTTCGGAAAGTTTGCGACTTTTTATGCGGCCAAAGCTTCTAATCAGGCGTTGATTATCTGGAGATTTTTGCGACTCTTGCTTCATGTCTTCCGCCTTCAAATTTCGTGGTAAAAAAAGTTTTTACAGAATTTAATGCTTCTGTTTTATCAATAAATCTAGCGCCAAAACAAATTACATTGGCGTTATTGTGAGCACGTGCTAGACTGGCTATTTCTTTATTAAAGCACAAAGCAGCGCGAATTTTTTTGTGACGATTTGCGGCAATTGAAATGCCAACCCCACTGCCACAGATTAAAATTCCAAAATCAGAATCAGATTTAATTTCAGAAACCATTTTTTCTGCAATGTCAGGATAATCTATGGATTTTTCAGCGGAATCACAGCCTAAATCAGCTATTTTGAAACCTAGAGTGGATAATTCTTGCAATAAAAATTCTTTCAAAAAAAATCCCGCATGATCTGAAGCTATAAACAGCTTTATCTCTGCGGGATTTTTCATATAGATTCCAAATAGGAAATTAACGTTTACGATAAGTTTGACCTTTACGAGCTTTTTTAAGACCGTATTTTTTACGTTCTACAACTCTTGAGTCGCGAGTTAAGAAACCACCAACTCTTAAAGTTTTGTGAGTTTCTGGATCGAATGCAACTAACGCTTTACTGATTCCGTGAGCCAAAGCACCAGCTTGACCACTTAATCCGCCGCCGACAATTGTTGCAATTACGTCGAATTTATTGTCGCTTTTAACCACAGAAAGAGGCGCTTTAGCGATGTTTACAAGAATTTCTCTGCCCAGATAAATTTTTGCATCACGGCCGTTGATTTCAATCTTGCCAGTGCCTTTTTTGATCCAAACACGAGCGATTGCGTTTTTTCTTTTACCAGTTCCGTATGATCTGCCTTGAGCGTCGATTTTAACTTCTCTAACTGCAACTTCTTCTTTAGCAGCTTTAATTTCAAGAATTTTTTCTTTAATTACTGACATAGTTTATTTATTTTTTGTTTTTTCTGTTCATTGATGCAACATCAAGCGGTTGCGGGGTTTGACCTTGATGCGGGTGAGTTGCATCTTTGTAGATGTGCAATTTAAGCATCACATCGCGCTGCAATGGACCACGAGACATCATGCGAGATACTGCGTATTCCAAAACTCTTTCTGGAAATTTTCCTTCCAAAACTTGACGCGGACTTTTTTCTTTAATTCCACCTGGATGGCCAGTGTGGTTATAATAGCGTTTGTCAGAATATTTTTTGCCGGTAAATTTAACTTTATCAGCGTTGATTACAACAACATGGTCTCCACAATCAAGATTTGGAGTGAAAGTTGTTTTATGTTTACCGCGCAGAATTTTTGCAATGATTGTAGCAACACGACCAACAACTAGTCCTTCAGCATCAATCAACCACCATTTTCTTTCAATTTCGCTTGGTTTTGCAACGTATGTTTTAAGCATAAATAAATAATTCAATTTGTTACAGACTTCTAAAGAAGCAAAAGCCTCTAAAAAGCCTTATGTTTTTAATTTCGGAGGAACTCTGATCTTGCAATAATCGAGTATCTATAAATATACCCAAGTCCTTTGGACTTTGGTATATTCTTGTATTTTTTACGCGACATGAGTCGCGCCCCGCTTTACGGGGATCCCCATATACCAAAGCAAAAAGTTTCAAGTTCTAAGGAACTTTGGTATATCAAGTGGAAAAAGGGCGCCAATTAGAAGCGATAAAAAAGCAAAAGTCAAATGATTTTGTTATGATTTGCAGCATTCTGACAATAATCTTGCCATAAAAAGCTGAAAGAATCAGCATCGACATAGGTTCCACGATGATATCGATGTTGCCTTAAAGTGCCTTCAAATTTAAAACCACTTCTTAATAAAAGCTTTTTTGAAGCGATATTGCCTGTTGCAGTGAAAGCTTCGATACGATTTACCTGATATTCTTTAAAGCCAAACTCTGTAATTGCCGCAACCGCGTGAGTCATGATTCCTTGATGCCAAAATTCTTCGGATAGGTCATAGCTGAGCTCGATGCGCTGGTGATAGGTGTTGTGGGTGGTAAGGCCAATTGCGCCAATCATGCGGTTGTCATGTTTGGTTGCGATAGCAAAATAAATTCCGTCATTGCGATAAAAAGCACCGCGCCAGTAAAGCAGCTCTTGCTTGGCTTGGTCAAGATTTTTGGGAATTTCGCATAAAATATATTGATTGACTCTTGGGTTAGAATAATAGTGAAAAAAATCTTCAACGTCGCTTTCTTGCTTTTCGCGCAGGATTATGTCTCCGAGGTCAATTACTGGAAAAATTTTAGGTTCTGGATATGAAAAATTTTGCATTTTTTATGTCGTAAGTATAGTATAAAATCGGCATTTATTAGTATATTATCAATTTTTTAAATATAAAACATGAAAATTATAGCACAAATGGATGATATATCTTCTATTAACATTAAAACTGATACTACTTTTGCTATTCTTCTTGAAGCACAAAATCGTGGGCATGAAATTTTTTACTATCTTCCATCTGATCTTAATTTTCATTCACAAACCCAGAATTTAACTGCCTTGGTAAGAAAAATAAAAATACAAAATAAATCAGGAAATCACTTTGAAATTGTTGAAAAAAAAGAGCAAAATTTAACTGATTTTGATGTGATTTTAGTGCGACAAGATCCGCCATTTGACATGAATTACATAACTTCAACTTATCTTTTAGAAACAATTAAAGATAAGGTTTTGATGATTAATAATCCTAGCGAGATTAGAAACCATCCAGAAAAGATTTTTTCTGCACGATTTGCAGATTTAACGCCGCCGACGCTTATCAGCAGCAGCTTAGAGCAAGTTTTGGAATTTCGCAAAATACACAAAAACATCATTTTAAAACCACTTTATGCTGCTGGTGGCGAAGGGGTTGTGTTGATCAAAGAAGATGATAGCAATTTTTTCTCAATTTTTGAAACTTTGCTTAAATCATATAAAACGCCTCTAGTGGCACAAAAATTTATTCCCGAAGTAAGTTTGGGCGATAAAAGAATTCTTTTACTTAATGGCGAAGTTATCGGCGGAATTGCTAGAGTTGCTAGGTCAGGAGATATACGCTCTAACTTACACATCGGCGGCACTGCAAATGGCTTTGAGCTTTCAAAAAGAGATTTGGAAATTACTAAAAAGATCGCTCCTTATTTGAAAGAAAATGGCCTGTTTTTTGTTGGAATTGATATAATCGGCGATTATTTAACAGAGATTAACGTAACTTCTCCAACCTGCGTTTTAGAAGCTAATGAAATTTACAATGTGAAGCTGGAACGGTTGATTGTTGATGAAATTGAGAAGCTAGCAAAAAGCTAGATAATTCTAATTTCAACAATTTTTACCACCCTTTTATCGGCTTCAATTATCTTAATTTTTAAACCTTCGGTTTCAAGTTCTTCGCCATTTTCAGGAACGCGGCGGAATAGTGCCATTACAAGGCCACCAATGGTTTGAACGTCGGAATATTCATTTGCAATATCTTTTTTTAAAACATTTTTCACATTACTCATTTCAACTCTGCCGCCAAATTGGAAGATGTTATCTTTGATTTTTTTTATTCTAAAAAATGAATTATCTAAGGGTAGATCGTGTTCGTCTTCAATTTCTCCAACAATTTCTTCCATTAAATCTTCAATTGTCACAAAACCATCAACTCCGCCAAATTCGTCTAGCACGATTGCAAGGTGCACGCGCGAAATGCGCATTCTGCGCAAAACTTCCATCAGTTTCATTGATCCTGGAACGAATAAAATTTTGCGTAAAATTTTTGCTACTGAGAAATCTTCATCATTTTTACATAAAAATTTTGCTAAATCTTTGCTGTGAATAAAGCCAATAATTTCATCTAAATTATCTTTAAAAACTGGAATTCTGGTGTGTCCGTCTTTGATAATTATTGCTTTGATATCTTCTAAACTGGCTTGATGGTTAATCGCAATTAGATCAGCGCGTGGCGTCATGATTGAAAACACCCTTTTATCTCCAAATGCTGAAATATTTTTAAACATTTGTTTTTCTTCAAAGCTCACCAATCCTTCTTTTTCATAGACTTCTAAAAGATTTGAAATTGTTGAAGAGAAAGTTTTTTTAGTTTTTTTACCAAAGACTGAAACAAAAAAATGAAAGATTTTTTGAAGATCTAACTTAGAACAAGAAGAGATCTGTTTGCTCGACGAAGGTTTCATTAGTATTATTAATTTTGATAAGGATTTTTGATTCCTAGTTGATTTAATATTTTGATTTCTAGAGATTCCATAATTTTTGCCATTTTTTCTTCTTCATGGTCAAAGCCAATCAAGTGAAGAATAGCGTGCAATATTAGGTGGGTTAGATGATCGTTGATCTTCTTTTTTTGTGCAAGAGATTCTTTTTTGATTGTTTCATAAGATAAAATAATGTCTCCTAAAAAAATTATTTTCTCTTTTGAAAATGCCTTTAAAAGCCCGTCTTTCCTGATTAAATTTTCATCATAAAATGGAAAAGATAACACATTAGTTGGCTTATTTTTGCTGCGAAACTTAAAATTTATTTTTTTCATCTGAGCATCCGAAACCAGAGAAATAAAGAGTTCCAGCTGAATTTTTTTATTAAGAATTTTTTGTAAATCAGTGAGTGGAATAATTTTTAAACAGGTTTTTTTAACAAAATTTTCAATGTTTTTTTGTTCTAACCATTTTTTACTTTTAAGCTCTACATCAAGTGAAATCATGGTTTGCAAGGGTTTTTGTTAGGACACATTTTGAAATTTTTAGGACAAATTCTCAACCCCTCTCCAGCTGAAAAAACTCCATTTTCTGACTTTTCCAAAGTTTTCTTACATATCGCGAGCAAGCCTTTTATAAAGTTTCCTTCTAAATTTAGTGCCGGAACTCTTAGATAATCTTTTGTGCCAATTTTTTTAGCGAGATCTTTATATTCCATATCAAGCTCGACCAAAGTTTCAGAATGGTCTGAAACAAAAGAAACTGGAATTATTACTGGAATTTTTTTGTCTAATTCGGCTTTTCTAATTGCATGTTCTAAAGTTGGTGAGGTCCATTCCATCGGCCCCACTTTTGATTGATAACAGATTTGAAAATCGATTTTTTTAATATCAACGGCCAAAGTCTCTGCCAACTTTTCAATGATTTTTTCTGTGGTTTTTGTTACATGAAAAACGTAAGGATCGCCTTTAAGCACAAGCTTCTTTGGAATTCCGTGAGCAGAAAATAAAAAACGAAAATCACTTAAATTTTGATCATATTTTTTAGCAATTGTTTGCTCGATTAAAACAGCATGAGACTTGATAAAATCTTGTTCAGAAGGATAGCAACAAACGACTTTTATTTTGCATTCTAAATTAATTCTTTTTAAAAAATCATTAATTGAAGAATCGCTGGTGGTGCTAGAAAATTGTGGATAAAGCGGCAATAAAATTATTTCATCTGGTTGATAATCCACAATTTTTTCAACCACATCTTGGGCGAAAGGATAAGAATATCGCATCGCCACAAAAGTTTTGAAATTCCCGATGAAGGAAAGTTCCTTCGCTAAAGCGTCCGCTTGCGCTGTTGTGATATCAAGCAAAGGAGATTTGCCGCCTAAAGCAGCGTAAATTTTTTGCGATTTTTTTACTCTTAATTTTGAAATTAGTTTCGCCAAAAAAAAACGAAATGGCTGAGGTAAAGCAATAATTGCCTTGTCTGAAAAAAGATTGAAAAGAAATTGTTCAACTGTATCAAGGCTGCTTGGCGCACCGAGATTGAATAAGATTACTGCGATTTTTTTATTAGAAAAACTCATAGTTTAGCATTTTTAAAAAATAATCCAAAAAAGAAAATAACTGACAAAGCCAGAATTGTCGTTGCACTTAGAGTTAAATTATATTCGTCAGAAATTTTAAATGAAATAACTGCTGTGATAATAGAAATAGTTAAGCTTAAAATCATCATTTGTTTGGCAGAATTTGAAAATATTCGCCCAATTGCAGCAGGAAGAATCAATAATGCGGTCATAAGAAATATGCCAACTATCTTCACGGAAAGTGCGATGACCAAGGCGAGTAATATTAAAAAAGATAAGTTCCACAGCTCACACCTAACC
>CAZOKU010000043.1:0-12389 GCA_964580715.1 uncultured Rhizobium sp.
AAGATGCTGTGGCAGAGCGATGGTTTTTTCTTCTGGAAACTTGATTTTAGAAGTTCTATTCATGAAAAAATCTAATTATTACTATAGAACATATATTTAGTTCATGCGGTCGGTCATGTCAACCACCCTCATCAATTCTTTTAAATCAGTAATTCCAGCTATAACTTTATTTACACCATCTTCAACCATTGGAACAAAGCCATGTTTTAAAGCGTGATTTAGCAAATCTTTTCGTCCAGCTCCTGCAACCACCATGTCGTCTAATTCACGATCAAAAACTAATATTTCGCAAACCACCACCCTTCCTTTATAGCCAGATCCGCCACATTTTTCGCATCCTTCGGCCTTAAAGATACGGTCAATATTGCCATGATTTGGGCCAAGAAGCCTTTTTTCAAATGCATCTAATGGATGTTCTCTTTTACAATGTTGACAAAGCCTTCGTGCTAAGCGCTGCGCAACCACACAAATCAAAGATCCTGACATTAAATAATTGGGAACACCAATATTCATCAGACGCGGAATCGCACCAAGAGCATCATTAGTGTGCAAACTGCTATAAACTTGGTGACCAGTCATTGCAGCCTGAATCGCGGTAACCGCAGTTTCTCTATCACGAATTTCACCAACCAGAATCACATCTGGATCTTGACGAAGTAAAGCCTTAATTCCAGAAGAAAAATCTACCCCAATATCACTATGAACGTTAGACTGACGGATCAGCGGAATGTGATATTCCACAGGATCTTCCAAAGTCATGATATTTTTATCAATTGAATTGATATAGTTTAAAATAGTGTAAAGAGTTGTGGTTTTTCCAGAGCCCGTAGGACCAGTAAGGATTATCATACCCTCTGGACGGCGCACTGCTTTTTTAACTGCATTGACGCTATGCTCAGAAAAACCAAGATTTTCTAAAGCTAATATTGATTGTTTTTCATCCAAAATACGCATCACAATATTTTCACCATAGATCGTCGGCTGAGTAGAAACACGAAAATCGATTTTTCTACCTAAAATTTCAGAAGTTATGTGACCATCCTGTGGCTTACGGCTTTCAGCGATATTCATGCCAGCCATGATTTTTATGCGCACCGCAATTGACGACCAATAATCTTTGTGAATGCTTCTAATTTGCACCATTTTTCCGTCAATTCTATAGCGAATTCTTAAAAAAAGATTTTCTGGTTCAAAGTGCAAATCTGAAGCATTGCGATGTACGGCATCATTTAAAATTGCATCAACCAAACGCACCATCGGGCTTTTATAGTCGCCTTTCAGCTGAGTTTCATCGCTTATGTTTTTGCCACTGCCATTATTTTCAATCTCGCGCAAAATCCCTTCAATTGACATTTCATAGCCATAATATTGGTCAATGGCCTGCAAAATATCGACTTCAGAAATATAAACTGGAATAATTTTAAAATTAGGTGGGAAGAAACGTCTAACTTGATCAATCACCACAATGTCAAACACATCAACCATTCCAACGGTAATGGTGTCTTTAGAATAAGAAACTGGAATTAATTTATTGTGAATTGCAAATTCTTTCGGAACTTTTTTTACTAACTTCGCATCAATAATTGCTGATTTGATGTCAAATTTTTTTACTCCCGTAGATTCATTTAAAATTTCACCTAAAGCACCTTCAGAAATAAAGCCCAACTCAACCATAATTGCGCCAATTGTTTTGGCACCATTAAGACGTGTCTGTTCTCTCAACGCAATTTGCAGCTGATCTTCAGAAATAACTTTTTTTTCTATAAGTCTTGCACCAATATCAACATTGGATGTAGAGGATCGCATTGTGAAAGATTTTATTATGAATTAAATTAAGAATTATTTCTTACAAAGTTTTTAAAAAGTTTCAATAATAAATGCAATCTTATTAATAAAAAATAATTTTAATAATCAATAATGGTCACAATATCTTCTTCATTAACATCTTCAACCATCTGAATTGTTACTTTCCCATTCTCTGATTTTTTAACCACGCCAACCAACAATCCCGGTGGCAAAGTGTCACCATCACCAGAAGTGAAAACCCAATCATTAACTGGAATTTCTCGACCTTTTGGCAAATATAAAATTTCTAACGAGTCACTATTGTTTCCAGCAAGAATGCCACGAGCTCTTGATTTAGAAGTGATAACTGGAATTCTTGAACCAGCATCGTTGAGCAAAATCAAACGCGATTTTGTGTCACCAACTTCCACAATTCTGCCAATCACTCCCTTATTTCCAACAACCACACTGCCCTCTTTAATCTCAAGATTTTTTCCGCCTTCAACAAAAACTCTCTGGCTAAAAGACGGATGAGATTTACTGATAATGCGCGCTGATTTATAAGTTGAACTTTTTGCTGAAACAAAATTCAGAATTTCTCTAAGCTCTTTATTTTCATTGTTGATGTCTAGTGATTTGATGTAAAAATCTCGTAGGTGAGCGAGCTCTTCTTTCAAAACTTTATTCTCTTTTTTTGCTGCAACTAAATCATTAAAATTTAGCGATAAATCAATTATTGTGTTAAAAGGAAAATATACAATTTTTACAACTGGCGCAGAAACAGAAACAATTCCAAAAGAAAGCGATTTAGTCCAACTGTCGTTGGTGCGAGCGATAACTAATAAAATTATACATAGAAAGCTAAACAACACCGTTTCAATCCGCTCAAAAACCAGCAAAAAGCTGTGCTTAAAATTGTAACTGATTTTGTTTTGTGTAAAATTTAGATATTGTTTCATTTAACATTTTATTCCGTTGCTCAGGCGGTGTTTAAGCAATGCCGCATGGATACTCCTTCTACTGAATACACTCTCGATGCCTGTTGCGGGACGGGGTTTCTAACCCCGTCCCCACGTTCAGTTCACTGTTTAATACAGGACATGAACAGTCAGTCAGGTTCTAAGACCCCGACCAGCAATGAGCACTAGGCTATTTTCTAATCCTGCCTAAATAAAGTCGCTCTAAACATTTTCATATTCTCAAGCACTTTACCACAACCGTTAACCACACAAAGCAGAGGATCTTCAGCGACAAAAACTGGCAAGCCAGTTGCTTGTCTAACAACATAATCAAGATTTCTAAGCAAAGCACCACCACCACTTAGAACAATTCCGCGCTCAACAATGTCAGCAGAAAGCTCTGGTGGCGTGCATTCTAAAGCAATTTTTATCGCGTCAACAATTTGCTCAACTGGTTCCATCAAGCTTTCAGCAATTTGTCTTTCGGTTAGAATCATTTCTTTTGGAATGCCGTTGGACAAATCGCGCCCTTTAACTTCAATGGTCATGCCATCGCCATCTTCTGGCGGGCAAGCTGCACCAATTGCTTTTTTGATACGCTCAGCTGTAGATTCGCCAATCAATAAATTATGATAACGCCTGATATAAGAAATTATTGCTTCATCCATTTTATCGCCACCAACCCTCACAGATCTTGAGTAAACTATGCCACCAAGTGAAAGAATTCCAACTTCTGTTGTTCCACCGCCAATGTCAACAATCATTGAACCAGTTGGTTCTGTGACTGGAAGGTTAGCCCCAATTGCAGCAGCCATTGGCTCTTCAATTAAATAAACTTCATTTGCCCCAGCACCTTCTGCAGCGTCTTGAATCGCCCTTCTTTCAACAGGTGTTGATCCTGAAGGAACGCAAATCACGATAAGCGGTCCAAGCCAACTTTTAGTTTGGTTAACTTCGCGAATAAAATGTTTTATCATTTCACCAGCAACTCTAAAATCAGCAATCACGCCATCTTTTAAAGGACGAATCGCTTCAATTTTTGCTGGAGTTCTGCCAAGCATCATTTTTGCAGTGTTGCCGAAAGCACACGGAATCATTTTTCCCGCTTCATTTAAAACCGCAACAACTGACGGTTCATTTAAAACCACACCTTGTCCACGCACATAAACCAAGGTGTTTGCAGTTCCAAGATCAATTGCGATGTCCTTCGAAGAGAAGGAAAAAAACTTTGAAAACATTAATTAATTTCTCCAATAAATTATTTTTTTAATTTCTCCAAACAGTTGATATATGCAATTGCAGAAGCAATCAGCACATCCGTGTTATAGCCGTTGGCGCTAAAAATTCGATTATTCTGTTTTAGTCTAACTGTGACACTTCCTTGCGCGTCAGAGCCTTCAGTGATGCCATGAACCTGATAAAGCTCAAGTGTCGCTTCATGTGGAATTAATTTTTTAATCGCACTAAAAATTGTATCCACCGTGCCATCTTTTGAACGGAAATTAGTTCCGACCTCTTGATTGTCAATTTTTATTTTAAGATTAACTTCAGCTTCTTGATTTGTGCCCGATTTTATATCTAGCGAAATTAATTGATAGCGCGCTTGTTGATTGGTGATTGAGTCATCAACCAAAGCGACAATATCTTCATCCAAAATTTCTTTTTTCTTATCTGCGAGGGCTTTGAATTTCTTGAAAGCATCTTCCAGCATGTCTTCCGACAATTCATAACCAATTGCCTTCAAGCGATCCTTAAATGCTGCGCGTCCAGAAAGTTTTCCTAAAGTTAAAGAAGTTTTTTCTAAACCAACCGACTCAGGAGTCATGATTTCATAGGTTGAACGATTCTTCAACATGCCATCTTGGTGAATTCCACTTTCATGTGCAAAAGCGTTGGCACCAACAATTGCTTTGTTATTTTGCACCGCAAAACCTGTGATGCTTGAAACTAATTTTGAAATTCTGCTGATCATTGTGGTGTCAATTGCAGTTTCAACTTGATAGAAATCAGAGCGCGTTTTAATTGCCATCACAATTTCTTCCAGCGCCGCGTTACCAGCGCGCTCACCAATGCCGTTAATCGTGCACTCAATTTGCCTTGCGCCAGCACGCATTGCTGATAAAGAATTAGCAACTGCCAAACCCAAATCATTGTGACAATGCGTTGAAATGATTGCTTTGTCAATGTTTGAAACATTGTTTTTAATCGCTGAAATTAAATCAAAATATTCTTCTGGAGTGGTATAACCAACAGTGTCTGGAATGTTGATGGTGTTGGCACCACTTGCAATTGCAGTTTCAATTGCTTTAAACAAAAAATCACGCTTAGAGCGTGTTGCATCTTCCGGCGACCAATCAACTTCAGGAGATAAACTTCTTGCCAAAGAAACACTGTCTTTAATTGCTTCAAGCACTTGATCTTCCGACATTTTGAGCTTGAATTCCATGTGAATTGGGCTGGTTGCAATAAAAGTGTGAATACGCGGACGCGCTGCAACTCTAACAGCTTCGGCAGCTTTTTCAATGTCGTGTTTTTTAGCACGCGCCAAACCGCAAATAGTTGATTGTTTTATCGCGCGAGCAATTTTATTTACCGCCGCAAAATCACCTTCTGATGCCGCAGGAAAGCCAGCTTCAATCACATCCACCCGCATTTTTTCTAAAGTTTTTGCAATCAATAATTTTTCTTCCAGATTCATTGTCGCACCAGGAGCTTGTTCACCATCACGCAATGTTGTATCGAAGATAATTACTTTTTCTTTAGTCATTGATTAATTTTCGTAAATTTTATGGAATTTTTCTAAATTAGCTTTAAGAATTGCTAAAAAATTCGCTTCCAATATACAGACTTCGCAAGTTAATTGTAAATTAAAAAATCATGAGTTTTATTAAAAATAATCAAGTCATAGATGTTATATCGCCCGCAACTGCTTGCAGCTTTGCCGAAATGGGAAAAATAAAATTTTTTTTAAAAGAAAAAAACCTCAATGCCAATTTTTTTGACGAAGAAAAATTAACTCTTGCAACCACAGCGGATCATGAGTTTCCTTCTTTCAGCGCCAAAGCCAGATTCGAACAATTTAAAAAAGCAATTGAAAACCCCAATTCAAAAATAATTTGGTGCACGCGCGGAGGCTATGGCAGCGCAGAGTTATTGCCATTTTTATATAAAATGCCCAAGCCCAAAAATAAAAAAATATTAATTGGATTTTCCGACATTTCTTCGCTAAATAATTTTTTAATTGAAAAATGGAATTGGCAAATAATCAGCGCTCCAGTGTTGATTCAACTGGCTTTAGAAAAAGTTAGCAAAGAATCTGAAAATGCAATTTTTGATTTATTAGAGCAAAAAAATTCTACGCTAAAATATCAAGTAAAACTTTTGACTGAAGTAAAAAAATCTATTTTTAGCAAAAACATTATTAAGGGCGACATAGTCGGCGGCTGTATCAGCGTTTTATCAGGAAATTTTGCCACTAAAAATCAGATTAATTGGAAAAATAAAATTTTATTTTTAGAAGATGAAGGAGAAGATGGCGAAAGGCTAGATCGCTATTTTCAGCAAATTTTTACCATCATGCTTGAGCAAAAAAATTTCCCTAAAGCAATTTTGCTCGGAAACTTCCTTGAAGCAAATCCACACGGAACTCCAAAAGCAAAAAACATCGAAATTGCCATAGAGAGGTTGGTTAAAAGAGTTACTGAAAACAAAATAAATTTACCAATCTTCCAAGAAATTTCTGGCTGCTTAGGACATTCAAAAAACATGCTGCCTCTAGTCTTGGGAAAAGAAGCGGTAATAAGTGATGGATTTTTAATTCAAAAATTTTAGGATTCTTTTTTTACTTTATTTAGTTTTTGCAACAAAAAATGACCGCTCACACTGAATCAAAAACAATGACCATAAATTTTGGTCCACAGCACCCTGCAGCACACGGGGTTTTGCGCCTAATCTTAGAAATGGACGGCGAAGTTATAACTCGCGCTGATCCTCATATTGGCTTGCTGCACCGCGGAACTGAAAAATTAATTGAATATAAAACCTACAACCAAGCAGTTCCATACTTCGACCGCCTTGATTACGTATCTCCAATGTGTCAGGAACATGCTTATGCTTTAGCAGTTGAAAAGCTTTTAGGCTGTAAGATCCCTCGCCGCGCGCAAGTGATTCGAGTGCTTTTTTCTGAAATAACCAGAATCTTAAATCACATTATGGCAGTTACCACGCAAGCCCTTGACGTTGGCGCGATGACGCCACTTCTTTGGATGTTTGAAGAACGTGAAAAAATGATGGGATTTTATGAAAAAGTTTCTGGAGCAAGAATGCACGCCGCCTACATCCGCCCAGGAGGAGTTCATCAAGACTTGCCAGCAGGCCTTCTAGAAGAAATCGCTAAATTTGCACAAGAATATCCAAAATATATTGACGATCTAGAAAATCTGCTCACCGAAAACCGCATTTTCAAACAACGTATGGTTGAAATTGGCATAGTTTCAAAAGAACAAGCCTTAGAGTGGGGCTTTTCTGGCCCAATGATCCGCGGCTCTGGAATCGCTTGGGACCTTCGCAAATCACAGCCCTACGAAATTTATTCCGAATTAGATTTTGACGTTCCAGTTGGAAAACACGGCGACTCTTACGACCGCTATCTGATCAGAGTGCAAGAAATGCGTGAATCTGTGAAGCTAATTAATCAGTGTATTGAGTTGATGCCAAAAGGCCCAGTAATGGTTGAAGATCCAAAAATTGCAGCACCGAAACGCTCTGAAATGAAGCATTCTATGGAAGCTTTGATAAATCACTTCAAACTATACACCGAAGGCTATCACGTTCCTGCTGGCGAAGCTTACGCCGCTGTTGAAGCGCCGAAAGGTGAATTTGGAGTTTACATAATTTCTGATGGCTCTAACAAGCCACACCGCTGCAGAGTTCGCGCTCCAGGTTTTGCTCACTTGCAGGGTCTAGAATTTATGGTTAAAGGACACATGCTCGCCGACGTTGTAACTGTAATTTCCACGCAAGATATTGTGTTTGGAGAAGTCGACCGTTAATCCACTAACATCGTTAGCTTCTCACAACTGTCATCCTTGAGCCTTCGACTAAAGGATGACAGTCAGGCGATAATTACCCACATTTTATACAAATACCCAATTGACATTACATTTCTTGTCACTATAATTTCATGCCTTGTTTTTTTGCCATTAATTTTTAATTAGTTATTTTAAGATGAAAATTTATAATTCGATAAAAACCGCTAAAAAAAGAGATAAAAACTGCAAAGTGGTGCGTAGAAAAGGTCGTATTTACGTTATCAACAAAGTTAATCCTCGCTTCAAAGCACGTCAAGGTTAGTTTAATCTATTAATAATTTGTTTTGAGGCGGGCCTTTTTTAAGGCTCGCCTTTTTATTTATCTGGAGTTTGCTAAAACAAAATGTCGATATTTTCTGGCAAAATTAGAATTGGTAGTCGCGCTAGCAAATTAGCTTTAATTCAAGTTGCTGAAGTAAAAAAGCTGCTTGCCAAGCACATTTCCCTAGAACAAATCGAAATCATTCCAATCACAACTTCTGGCGATAAAATTCAAGATCGCAATCTTTCTGAAATTGGCGGCAAAGGTTTATTCGTTAAAGAATTAGAAGAAGCCTTAATTTCCAACAAAATCGACTTGGCAATTCACTCTGCAAAAGATGTTCCACCATTTTTGCACTCCCAAACTGAGCTAGTTGCCTTCACTGAAAGACTTAACGAAAGCGACTGTTTTATTTCAACTAAATTTAATTCAATTGAAGATCTTCCTGATGGAGCTGTGGTTGGAACTTCCTCTGCTCGCAGAAAAGCAATTTTATTACGCTTAAGACCAGACCTTCAAGTGGTAAATTTCCGCGGCAATGTTGACACCCGACTAAAAAAAGTTGAAAATAATGAAGTTGATGCAACAATCCTTGCGGCTTGCGGCCTAGAACGTCTAAGCAAAAAACAATTATCAAAAGAAGAAGCTGTAAGTTGTCCTAAAGGATATAAAAATCAAAATATTATCAGCAAAAACATCATGCTTCCCGCAGGCGGACAAGGCGCTCTTGCAATTCAAAGCAGAAAAGAAGATCTAAAACTAATTAATCTTTTACAAAAAATTAATCACACTATAACTGAAATTCGCGTAAAATCTGAGCGTGCATTTTTATCTGAGCTTGGCGCTTCTTGTGTAACCCCTGTTGCAGTAAATGCTTGGATTGAAAATGACAAATTGCAATTAAAAACTTTAATTCTCGACTATAATGGAAAAGAATTTTATGAAACTAATTCCAGCTCGCAAATTTCTTTAGAGCAAGCAATTGAACTGGGCATTAACGCTGCAAAGAAAACCAAACTAGAAGCCGCTGAGTTGCTTAGCAAAATCTGCAACAGCTGCATTTCTCACCAATCTAATTAGTTTCAACATAAATTTTCGAGCCCATTTTCTTAAACTTGTCGCTCATTTGCTCCATCGATTTTTTTGCCTCTTCAGTTTTTGCATAATCGCGAACATCTTGCGTAATTTTCATTGAACAAAATTTGGGGCCACACATTGAACAAAAATGCGCAACTTTTGCACCATCTGCAGGCAAAGTTTCATCGTGATAAGACATTGCAGTTTCTGGATCAAGCGAAAGGTTGAATTGATCTTGCCAACGAAACTCAAATCTGGCCTTTGAAAGCTCATCATCCCAAGCTTTAGCTGCTGCATTTCCTTTGGCCAAATCAGCGGCGTGCGCTGCGATTTTGTAAGTCACAACCCCAACTCGCACATCTTCTTTATTTGGCAATCCCAAATGTTCTTTCGGCGTTACATAACAAAGCATTGCAGTGCCAAACCACCCAATCATTGCCGCACCAATTGCTGAAGTTATATGATCATAACCTGGCGCGATGTCTGTGGTCAATGGCCCTAAAGTATAAAAAGGAGCTTCATGGCACAGCTTTAACTGCTTGTCCATATTTTCTTTAATCAAATGCATTGGAACATGTCCAGGGCCTTCAATCATCACTTGGCAATCATGTTCCCAAGCAATTTTTGTTAATTCTCCTAAAGTTTCTAATTCCGCAAATTGCGCCGCATCATTGGCATCTGCAATTGAACCAGGGCGAAGGCCATCACCAAGTGAAAAACTGACATCATATTTATTTAAAATTTCACAAATTTCTGCAAAATTAGTGTAAAGGAAATTTTCTTTATGATGCGCCAAGCACCATTTCGCCATAATTGAACCGCCCCGCGAAACAATTCCCGTAACACGATTTGCAGTAAGCGGAACATAAGGAAGACGAACTCCCGCATGAATTGTGAAATAGTCAACCCCCTGCTCTGCTTGCTCAATTAAAGTGTCGCGGAAGATTTCCCAAGTTAATTCTTCAGCAATCCCACCAACTTTTTCTAAAGCCTGATAAATCGGCACAGTACCCACTGGAACTGGACAATTGCGAATGATCCATTCACGAATGTTGTGAATATTTCTGCCAGTTGATAAATCCATCAAAGTGTCAGCACCAAAGCGCGTTGCCCAAATCATTTTCTCCACTTCATCTTCAACACCAGAAAAAATCGCGGAATTTCCAATATTAGCATTAATTTTAACCAAAAAATTTCTGCCAATAATCATCGGTTCAGACTCTGGGTGATTGATGTTAGCAGGAATAATCGCACGGCCAGAAGCAACTTCATCACGCACAAATTCAGCCGTAATAAAATTAGGAATTTTTGCACCAAAATTTTCACCTCTATAATTTGATTCCAAAGCAATTTTACGCCCCATATTTTCGCGAATCGCAATATATTCCATCTCTTTAGTGATAATGCCAGCACGCGCGTAAGCAAGCTGTGTGGGCTTTTTACCATTTTTTGCCCGCAATGGTTGAAAATCGCCAAGATCAAATTCTGGAACCAAAGATTTAGCTGTCGCAGAAATTCCGTTATCTTCTGGCTTTATCGCCCTGCCCTGATATTTTTCAACATCGCCACGCTCTTCAATCCACGCTTTACGAAGCTGTGGCAGGCCTTTATTTAAATCAATTTTATCAAGAAATTTTTGATCGGTATAAATTCCCGAAGCATCATAAACAATAAAATTTTTGTTTTCTGATCCCTTAGCCAAAGCAATTTGGCGCATTGCCACTTTTACATCTGTGAATTTATCGCTTTCTACATGAATTTTTGTTGAAGCAGGAAGCGGTCCCAAAGTTATTTTGTTGGTGATTTTATTTGAAACTATACTAGCAATTGTCATATTTTTTAAAAACTTGTGATTTATTTACAAAAGCACCCCCCTGTGCTAGGCGGAATTTGTAATTCCACCTCTTGGTTCATACCATAATTTAATCAGAACACTTACCAACTATAATTAATCTAAGGCTTTTTTGCAAGCTTAAGATGATAACGCGCAATTATTGCCGCCAGTAAAAAGCATAATAACATCGCAACCACAGTGTCACTTAGAAAATGTGCGCCTTTAGCCATTTGATAAAAACCAAAAGCCCATCCCAAAACCAGTCCCAACAACAATCCAAAAATTTTTGGTGCTTTTCTCTCCAACGCAAAAAACAAAATCATTAATGCAAACCCTGTCACAGCGTGCCCCGCTGGAAAACATTGACCGCGTTTTTCTTGCACGAAATTACGTGGATAATGATCGAAAATTTTTACATAAGGCTTAGAACCATCATAAATTTCAAGCTGTGAGGGGCAATAAACATTGGTAAATTTTTTAACATTTCCTGCAATTAAAGGAATCAAAGAAAGGCCTAAAAAAATCAAAAGAAGCTTGTAACGATTGTGGTAAAAATGCTTATTTTTCTTGGTAAAACCAAGGATCATTAAAACAAAACAAGAAAACAAAAAAACACCAAAAATTATTTTGGGCAATTGATAAAAAAACAGTTTTTTTATTGGCTCATTGCGATCAATCAACCAAGTTTTTGCGTTAAAATCGAATAAATGATTTTGAATTCGAACATCCAGATCTGTATGATGCGCAAGCATCAAAGTGATAATCAGCAAAATCAAATTAACAATAATTATTATATCAATTTGCTTGATGCGACGTAAAATTTCTAAGTTTTCCATTGTTAAATAAATAGCTTGCACCTTGATAATAGCTGATTGCTTCATCAACAAGTTTTTGATTGAAATCTTCAACCAAAATTTCTTTAGATCCTTGCCAACCATATTTCTCAAGCTTCACATCAAAAACTTCCAATTCTTTTTTTGGTTTCAAAACATATAATTTATTATCCTTAAAATAACCAACATCAGAATAAGTTCCAACAAAAGCATGTTGATCCAAATATTTTTCATTTTTCAAAACATCTGTACCAAAAAATTTAGTTTCATAAGAAAGATTAAGCAGTCCCAGCAAGGTTGGAGCAATGTCAATTTGGCTAACATTCTTTGAAAAAACTTTCGGAGAAATTATTTTTGGAGCATAAAAAATTGCTGGAATTTGATAACGCCACATCGGAACATCAGTGTTTCCAGCACTTCCAGCACAATTCGCGACACCTACACACCAACCACAACTCCGTGATGCGCGGCTTGGTCGCATCTCGGGTCAGGGAAGCAGTTCGCTACAAATGGCACTCGACTCTCACATACTTCGCCACGGCGTTTCTT
>CAZOKU010000044.1:0-11906 GCA_964580715.1 uncultured Rhizobium sp.
GTGCAGCAAAATCAATTCCTTTATGCATTTTTGAATAGCCCAAAACTGGATGTCTTCTCACCCCAAAACCCGAGGAAATTCTGGCACCGTTGATTGGCGTTCTAAGCAAAGATTTGCGAACACTTTCACCTTTTTCGTTAAAATATTCCACCCGATTATCCACCTGATGCATGTAAATGTTGATTGCCCGCCCATGCAAGTTTAATGACGAGAATAAAATATTTCCTTCTTTAACTTTTTTTCCTTCCTCATTATAAAAAGACTCGACTAACACTTCAAATTTATCACCATCATGAAGATCGCGCTGAAAATCCACATCATAGCTGTAAAGATTAATCATATTCATCACAGACGTCGGAGACACTCCAGCAGCCACCCCATCAACGAATAAACCATTTTGAATTACACCAGAATATTTTGCAATTTTGCGCTTTAAAACTATTTTGACTTCTTTTGCCTCATATTCACCAGACTTGTTGCGTGAAATCACCACCTGCTTTTCTGGCGAAGGAGTTATAATAACGCTGCTGATAATAACTTTACGATCCACCGTACTAACAGATTTTGACGGATCATATTCAATTTTCAGACGATATTTCACAATCACTTCATTTCCAGCAATTAATCCCTTTAAATCAAAAACCTTCTTCATAGAGTTTAAAATCGCCACTACATCCTGACTTTCAGCACCAATTTCAGATAAAATTTGCGACATCGTGTCCCCCGACCTAACTTTAACTTCCGCAACTTGCTCTTGAATGTCAAAATTAACGCCATGCTTAGATAAATTGATCTTAATCGGCGTTTTTTTCGCCTCTCTGTTCAAACTATCTTTACTGTCAGCAATCATGTTCTGTATGTGGTTGAACAGATTGATGATAATAAAAATCACTATTATCAATATTGCTATTGGCTTAAAAAAGCGATGTTCGGTAATACGCTCCAACATGAATTTAAATAGATAAAATAGACCATCCACCCTACTCTTTCAAGGGATCAGACATTAAAATTGTTTCCTTAAGACTAGTTCAATTATTTTAAATGAGAATATTTTTTTTAAAAAACTTCTTGCCTGCAACAATAAAATCTATATGATTGCCGCAAATTTAAAGGCTTAATCGCAAAATGCATAAGCTTTAAATTGATTATCAAACTCTTTTTTCAATCTCCATGGCAAAGCAAAATAGCAAATCAAAAAAGGTAAAAATCAAAGCTAAGGCAAAAAATGTTAAAAATCCTGCTAAAAAAAATTCCTCTAAAGCAATAAAAAAGCCTGCTTCAAAAAAAATTGCAGCCAAAAAATCACCTGCAAAAAAAACGAACAAATCAGCAGATATAAAAACCAAAAAAGCTGTTGCAGCCAAAAAATTAATTGAAAAAAACTCTAAAAATAAAAAGGAATCTATTAAAAAAGAAGTTATCAAAAAAGAAGTTATCAAAAAAGAAGCTGCAAAAACAGTTTTACCAACTGTTAAAAACACTCCAGCAACTGAAGTAACAAAAACAAAAAAAGCCACCGAAGCTTCTAAATCAAGCAAATCCAACAGTTTCAAAGTTGGTCATTATGCCGTTTATCCTTCACACGGCGTTGGAAAAATCACCGACATTGAAAAAACCGTTGTTTTGGGCCGCGATTTTAGCTGCTATATCATGAATTTTGATAAAGAAAAATTAAACATTAAAATTCCAATCAACACTGCAGAAAAAATTGGCTTGCGCCACTTAGTTACCAAAGAAAAAATGGATGAAATTTTCGGCATTTTGCGCAGTGGTGTAAAAAAACTAAAAGGCATGTGGAGTCGTCGTGCACAAGAATATGAAACAAAAATTAATTCTGGCGACATCATCCTTCTTGCCGAAGTTTTGCGCGACTTAACCCGCGACATTGAAGACAGCGAAAGATCCTACAGCGAAAGAATAATTTACGAAACTGCAATCAATCGCCTAGCAAGCGAATATTCCGCGGTATATAACATCGATTTTGAAGAAGCGCGAGAAAAAGTTATTACAACTGCAAAAGATAAACTTGCTTCAGAAAATCCTAAAACTCCAAAACGTGATGAGTTTGACGAATTTGATGAATTTGATCGCGATTCTGAGCGAGATGAAGATGATGAAGAATCCGAAGATGAAGACGACGAGGACGAAGACGATGAAGACGACGATTTTGACTATGACGACGAAGATGATGAAGATGAAAAACCAAGAAAACGAGGTCGTAAATAATTAGTCCAGCATCATGACAGCAGTTTTAAAATTAAATAATTTATCAAAATCTTTTCGGCAAGGAAGCCAAGAAAGCTTGGTAATTAAAAACATTAATTTAGAAATTAAAAAAGGCGAATTTGTTGCATTAACTGGCCCTTCAGGATCTGGAAAAACTACATTGCTGCAAATCGCTGGTCTTCTTGACACTGCAACTTCAGGTGAAATTTTTATTAACCAAATAAACTGCTCAAAAGCTGATGATAAAACCCGCACTGAAATTAGAAAAAACAACATCGGATTTGTTTATCAATTTCATCATCTTTTACCAGAATTTTCCGTAAAAGAAAACATCATGCTGCCGCTTTTAGTTCAAGGAAAATCAAAAAAAGAAGCGGAAACTGCAGCGGAAAAAATTTTAAATGAAGTTGAATTGCAAAGCCATCAAAACCACAAACCTTCAGAACTTTCAGGCGGCCAACAGCAACGCGTTGCAATCGCCCGCGCAATTATCTCTAAACCCTCATTAATCTTGGCTGACGAACCGACTGGAAACCTTGATTCTGAACTATCCGAAAAAATCTTTTCTCTACTACAAAAACTAGTCAAAGACCACCAAATCGCCTGCCTAGTCGTAACCCACAACCTAGAACTAGCCAAAAAAACCGACCGCATAATCTCAATCCGCGATGGTGTGATCGATGCTTAATAAAATTCTCAATGCTGGGTGGAATTTGCAATTCCGCCTTAACTATTCATTAAAAACTTAAAACTGCACGCTAATTAAATTATGCACAGCATGAACTTCAAGGGCAGGATTACAAATCCTGCCCAGCATCGAGTTCCATCCTGAATCTCGGTGCCAGCGCCGATTGCGGGAAGGGGTCTCCTGACCCCTTCCCCACGTTCATGTCAAACCATCTTTGTTCAAACGGCATTACGTCACGCCACCTAGATGCTCTTCCTATTCCTGCGGCAACTTAGAAATAACCTCTTCATAATATTTTTTTTCTGCCTCTGACATATCCATGTCTTTCATCATGTCAGGCCCTGGAGTCATCATTTCTTTTGGCATAATGTTGCCGCTTCTTTGAACTTGTTGCTGATCAAATTGCTTGGCAGCACCAGTTTGATTATTTTGATAATTTTGTTGTTGAGAAGGCTGCTGTTGAAGCGGTTGTGGATTGTAAGCGCTTGGATTGTTGATTGGTCTGTTATAATTTGCATTATTACCATAACCACGTCCCATAAAAGTCAGGTTAGCAAAATATTCATCCTGCTTAAACATGCGACAATAAGACGACCAATAAGAAATCGCTGGCAAAATCAACATTGTTCCAAGGGCGTCCGCAAGGCATCGCTTGCCATCCGCACCAGGTCTGATTGCATACCAATATTCCAGATTAACTTGCCCAGTTCCATAACCATTTTTTGACAAAATAACTGTATAGCTTTTAGGCTGTAAGTTTATCACTGCTGGCGTTTTTCCATAATTAACCCCGTCAATCAAGATATCCGCGCCTTGAGGATTGCTGTTGATTGAAACGCTTGCAGTTTTGCTGTTCGCAAAAAAGGCACAAGAAGAAGCCAAAAACAAAGCTAAAAAACAAAATATGCGACAAATTATTTTCATAATTAAATTATTTTTTCCAACGATTATGAACCCAAAACCACTGCGAAGGGTTCTGAGCGATCCATTCTTCTAACTTAGCATTAATTTTACAAGTTAAATTTACAATATCCTGCTCAACATCGCCAGTTTTCTTATATTTAACCGCCTCTTCAATTGCAACTTCAAAGCGAAATTGTTGATCGATTCTAATTGAACGACCCGGAATCATTGGCACATCATATTTTATCGCAATTCTTGCAATTGAAGTGGCGGTTATTGCATCATCATGGAAAAATTTGATTGGAACTCCCTCACTAACTTTTTGATCCATTAAAATGATCACCACCTCGCCTTTCTTCAGCGCCTCAATAATTTTACGACTCCCAGAAATTCCTTTTTCAATCATTTTAACGCCACGAATGCTCGCCGTCATTTTTTCTACATAAGGATTGTTCAAAGGACGATAAACCACATTAACTGGAATTCCATATTTCAAAAAAACTTTCGGACCAACTTCCCAATTGCCAATGTGACCACTAAAAACAATCGCGCCTTTTTTGCTGTTTTTTATCTGAAGTAAATTTTTTTTAGTTTCTTCTGAAAGCTCAACAAACCTGTCAATCTTAGAATAATCACAATGTGAAACATGTGGATATTCCCCCACAATGCGCCCCAGATTGTCCCACATTCCATCAAGAATTTTTTCCTTTTTACTTTCCAACAAATAAGGCATCGCTTTGCTTAAATTTTTGTAAGCCAATTTATTAACCGCAATTTTTTTACCAACAAATCTTGCAATTTTTGACGCAACATTTGATGCACACTTCTCTCCCATCGCATAAAAAACCCATAACCCAAATTTAACCACCACAGCTTCTAATAAATAACGAATTTTCTTCATAAAATTTTTCTTAATTCTGATTTTACCAGCTCTTTATCTTCAAATTTTAAGGATATGTCCAGAAAATCTATTTTTTCTTGATAAAAATATGAAAATTTAATCCAATCTTTTTTCGTAGTAACCAGTGTTGCATTTTCTTTTTGAGCTAGTTCAAAAAGTTTTTTCAAATCATCATCATTATAAAAATAGTGATCTGGAAAACCAACAGTTTCAATCACTTGTAAACCATTTTCTTTTAAAAAATCAAAAAACTTTTGCGGATAAGCCAAACCACAGAAGGCAATTAATTTTTTGCCATAAAAATTTTCCAAATTTTTTGTTGCAATATAAGCTTTAACAACTTTTTTTGCTGATAATTTTTGCAATAATTTTTTCTCCACCTCACCAATTACAACCACCAAATCGGCTTTTTTTAACCCACTACAAAGTGGCTCTCTCATTGGCCCAGCTGGAATTAAAAAACCATTACCAAAACCAATTTTTCCATCCACCACCATGATTGTATAATCACGATGAAGCGAATTATTTTGCATTCCATCATCGGAAATAATTGCTTGAAATTTATTCATGTTATCAATTTCACGTGCACCAAAAAGACGATCTTTTGCAACAAATGTTGCAGCGGTTTCCAGAAGCAACAATGGCTCATCACCAACTTGATCCGCTTTATTATAGTCAGCTTTTTTAAGCATCAAAAACTTCGCACTATCACCCATATAGCCGCGACTTAAATAAGCAAAATTAACCGACATTTCCTTCAAAATTTCACCAAGCGCAATCGCCGTAGGAGTCTTTCCCGAGCCCCCAGCAATTAAATTTCCAACACAAATAACTGGTTTAGAAATTTTATGACTTTTACGAAAAAAACCAACTAGCAAAAAAACAAAAAAATAAACCGCACTAAACGGCAGCAACAAAAAGGATAGCAAGTTTTTTCTTGTCCAAAATTTAGGAGTTT
This sequence comes from uncultured Rhizobium sp., assembly GCA_964580715.1. Taxonomy (GTDB): domain Bacteria; phylum Pseudomonadota; class Alphaproteobacteria; order Rickettsiales; family UBA1997; genus UBA2645. Next base: position 5,677 of record CAZOKU010000044.1, read on the forward strand.
TAAGCATTGATTTTGGCATTTATTTTTCCATCAGACAATTCAATTGTCACTTCATCATTAGGTTTTACATCAGAAACTGAAAGAATCAAATCACCTTTTTGATTTCTTAAAAAAGCAAAACCACGTTTTAAAACTTCTTTGTAATGCGTTGATTTCAAAAGCTTTTCAACAGTTTGCAATTGATTATTTTTTATTTCTAAAGAATTTTTTAATCCTAAATTTATTCGCTTAAAATTTAAATTAATTTTTTGTTCAAAAAAGCTAAAACGCTGTAAAATCAACGGTTTTGAAAGTTGCAAAACATTTAATTTTTCATTTTTTTTAATTAAAATATTTTTTACTGAAAGCAAAAATCTTTTTTCAAAAAGCTCTAGCCTTTCTTTAATTTGCTTGATTTTAGTGGCTGGATCAATGATGTATTTTTGTAAATTTTTTAGATAATTTTCTTTTTCTATAAAAAAATTCTTTGGCAAAAATTCCAATCTTTCCTCTAAAAATTTCAAACGATTCTTTAAATCGCTTAAAACCACTGTAACAAATTCCGCCGCCGCAGTTGGCGTTGGCGCACGCACATCAGCCACATAATCAATCAATGTTGTATCTGTTTCATGGCCAATTGCCGAAATCACTGGAATTTCTGATTTAAAAACCTCCCGCACCAACATTTCATCATTAAAACATAATAAATCTTCAATCGATCCACCACCGCGTGCAATAATAATCACCTCTGGACGATTTTCTTGCATTTGATTAAAAAAATTCAACCCTTGAATAACTTGAGCAGACGCCTTCTCCCCCTGCACCAACGACGGATAAATAATTAAATGACTCGGACATCTATCATTAATTCGATGTTTGATATCTTCAATAACCGCGCCAGTTGGTGAAGTGATAATACCAATTATTTTTGGAAAAAACGGAATTGGTTTTTTATGCGCATCGTCAAACAAACCTTCTGCGGCAAGCTTCAAACGCCTTTTTTCAATCATTTCTAAAATTGCCCCAACTCCAGCAAGCTCAATTTTTTCAACAATAATTTGATAATTAGAACGCCCTTCAAAAGTCGTAACTTTTCCCGAAGCAACCACCTGCAAACCATCTTCAAGTTCAAACTTTGTAAATTGCGCAACATTGCGAAAACACACTGCAGAAATCACCGCTTTTTCATCTTTAAGCGTGAAATATAAATGACCCGAAGTTGCTTTTTTAAAGCCACTTATTTCACCCTTTATTTTCACATAACCAAAAGCATCTTCAACAACTCTTTTAATTGAACGCGAAAACTCAGATACTGTATATTCAGGAATGTTAAACAATTTTGTCTGATAAAATTTAATTGATTATTTGATCCTAAATCTTATAACTTGGTTTGTTTATTTTTAACAGAAAATTTTTCTGATTCGCTTTTTTTTCAAAAAAACTATAATTAATTCGTGCTTAAAAAAATTAAATCATTCGACATCTCTGGATTAAATTGTTTTCCCATAGTTGAAGGCGGTAAAGGAATCGGCGTCACCAACGGCATAACCGCTGGACATTTCGCTAAAGCTGGTGCAGTTGGAACATTCTCTGGAGTAAATGCTGATTACATCGACGAAAACGGCAAATTCGTTCCCCTTACATACAAAACCCACACTAGAAGAGAAAAACATGAAGAGTTGATCGCCTACAGCATCAAAGGCGGAATTTCACAAGCCAAAATCGCTCACGACATTGCTGCTGGCAATGGCAGAATCCACATGAATGTTTTGTGGGAGATGGGCGGTGCTGAAAAAGTTTTACACGGAATTTTAGATGGCGCAAAAGACTTAATTCACGGCATCACCTGCGGCGCTGGCATGCCTTATCGCCTTTCTGAAATTGCCGAAAAATATCGCGTCTATTATTATCCAATCGTTTCTTCAATGCGTGCTTTCCGCGCTTTATGGAAAAGAAGCTATCACAAAGCGAAAGATCTGCTTGGCGGCGTGGTTTATGAATGCCCTTGGCGTGCTGGTGGACACAACGGTTTGTCTAATGCTGAAGATCCAACTTCCTATGAAGACCCATATCCGCGCGTTGTTGAACTGCGAAGCTTCATGAATTCTGTTGGCTTAGAAAATGTTCCAATCGTTATGGCTGGCGGCGTTTGGCACTTGGAAGAATTTGAACATTGGCTTGACAATCCCGACATCGGACCAATCGTTTTCCAATTTGGCACCCGACCAATTCTTACCAAAGAATATCCAATTTCTGATTCTTGGAAAAATAAATTGCTTAACCTCAAAAAAGGCGACATTTACCTAAACCGCTTCAGCCCCACTGGCTTCTATTCCTCAGCAATTGAAAATGAATTTATCCGCGAGTTAAAGGGCCGAGAAATCAGACAAGTGGAATATCGCACCAAACCAATCGACAATTTCACCGCAGAAATTCCTTTTGGACAGCGTGGCCGTGTGGTTTACATTAAAGTCGAAGACAAACCAAAAGTTGATCAATGGATGAAAAGTGGCTTCACCGAAGGCATGAAAACCCCTGACGAAACTTTGATGTTTGTTGATAAATCAAAGGCCGCCCAGATTGTGACTGACCAAATTGATTGCATGGGCTGTTTAAGCCAATGTCGCTTTAGCAACTGGTCCGATAAAGAAGAAATGAGCTTTACCACTGGGCGCAAAGCCGACCCTAGAAGCTTCTGCATCCAAAAGACCTTGCAAGACGTCAGATATGGCATTGACGTTGAAAATCAATTAATGTTTTCAGGCCACAGCGCTTATCGCTTTGCTACCGACCCTTTCTATAATAATGGCTTTGTTCCAACAATTAAAGAGCTGGTAGACCGAATTATGACTGGAAAATAATAAAATAGAAATATAACATAAGTTTTTCTTATATTTCTTTTCGGATTATTAACTTGAATAGGTTTTCCTCGGTGTCATGCTTCAACAAGCTCTGACATGACAGTTATGTTATTCGAAAAAACTTTTGCAGCAAAATGCCTAAAAACTCTAAAACAAAATTCATTTTTATAACTGGCGGTGTGGTTTCTTCCCTTGGAAAAGGCCTTGCATCAGCTTCTCTTGCCGCACTTTTACAAGCGCGCGGCTATTCCGTCAGACTGCGTAAATTAGATCCTTATCTCAATGTTGACCCAGGAACAATGAGCCCAACTCAACATGGCGAAGTTTTCGTTACTGAAGATGGCGCTGAAACAGACCTTGATCTTGGCCATTATGAAAGATTCACTGGCGTTGATGCAAAGCGTTCTGACAACGTCACCGCTGGTCAAATTTATTCTAAATTGCTTGCAAAAGAACGTAAAGGAGACTATCTCGGCGGCACAGTACAAGTGATTCCGCATGTTACTGATCTCATCAAAGATTTCATTTTACACGACATCACCGACGTCGATTTTGCCCTTTGTGAAATTGGTGGAACCGTTGGCGACATTGAAGCTTTACCATTTTTTGAAGCAATCAGACAGCTTGGCTATGAATTTGGCCAAGAACGTTGCGCCTTTTTACACCTTACACTTTTACCTTACATTGAAAGCGCCAATGAACTTAAAACCAAACCAACTCAACATTCCGTAAAAGAACTGCGCTCGATTGGAATTCAACCTAGTGTTTTATTGTGTCGCGCTGAACGTCCAGTTTCAAAATCACATTTAGAAAAAATTGCCACAATGTGCTCAGTTCCTGCGTCTTCAGTGATTGCAGCACCAAATGTTTCAAACATTTATGAAGTTCCAATGGTTTATCACCAAAACGGACTTGATACTGAAATTTTAAAATTCTTCAAACTTGATCACAGCAAAAAACCTGACCTCACCAAATGGATTGAAATTAAAGATGCCATCGAAAATCCACAGCATGAAGTTAACATTGCAATTGTTGGCAAATATAACGACTATCGCGACTCCTATAAATCACTGCTTGAAGCAATTGATCACGCCGCTTTTTCACTAAAAGCTAAAGCAAATATAATTTGGGTAAACGCCCGCAAAGATCAAACCAAAATTCCCGAAAACATTCAAGCAATTCTTGTTCCAGGCGGCTTTGGTGAAGATGGAACCGAAGGAAAAATCAGCATGATTGAATATGCCAGAAAACACAAAGTTCCTTTCCTTGGCATTTGTTTTGGCATGCAAATGGCGGTTATTGAATATGCCCGAAATGTTCTTGGCATTAAAGACGCCACCTCATCTGAATTCAGCAAAAACGGCACTTCCCTAATTTGCACAATGTCAGAATGGATCGATGGCAAAGCCGTAAAAAAAGCAGGAACTGACCTTGGCGGAACCATGCGTTTAGGGGCTTATCCATGCAACATTACTAAAAATTCTACAGCCGAAAAAATTTACAATTCCACCAGCATTTCTGAGCGTCACCGTCACCGCTATGAAGTTAACATAAAACATAAAGCAGAGCTAGAAAAAAACGGTCTAAGCTTCTCGGGAATGTCACCAGACGGCAATTTAACTGAAATCGTTGAAATAAAAGATCATCCATTTTTTATTGGCGTCCAATTTCATCCCGAATTAAAATCGCGACCTTTTGCAGCGCATCCTTTGTTTATTTCCTTTATCGAAAGTGCTTTAAAGAAAAATGCTTAGAATCATCAAAACCATTTTCATAACTATCACCTTAACCAGCGCTTTTTCCTGTGGATTCAAAACAATCTACGGTGACAACAATTTCAACAACCAAGAAAACTCAACCTCTGAAAACAACATAAATTATGAAAATGATTTTGCTGCAATCAGAATCAAAAAAGACCGCACCAAACTTGACCAAGACCTAAAAAACAGTTTATATGACCTGCTAAACCCCGATAATATCAAAGTTGAACCAAAATATTTTTTAATCTTAAAAGCCAAAACCTCAACCCTTTCAACCTTCATCACCACCTCTGGTACACCGGGACGCAACAAAGTGTTTTTATACGTTACCTATGAATTAAAAGATCTCACCACTGGCGAAACCATTTCCACTGGCAATGTCGTCAACAATGACAACTATGACATCAGCAATAACCGCTATGGAACATATACCATCGACGAATTTGTACAAAACAACTTAACCAAAGTTGTCGCCCAAAACATCCGTAACTCTTTAGTCAATGACATAGTTAAAATGCATAACAACAAAAAAGAATCCAACAAAACCCCTAAAGAATCATCCCCTCAATAATTACGCTTTTTTTAACTTTATCCCCTGCTTGCAACCACTGCAACGCAACAATTTCTCGTGTTAAAAAATCTCTCGTACTGAACAATCTCTAGATGCTAAGCGGCCTCTTGATGCTGGATAGCCACTCGATGCTAAGCAAACTCTCGATGCTTGGCGGAATTTGCAATTCCGCCTTAACCATTCATTAAAAACTTAAAAACCGCGTTACTAATTAAATTATGGTATGAAAAAGGTTCCAGGTTGGCGTTGTTGCAGGGCTGAGTCTCCCGACTCCGCCCACACGTTCATGCCTAAACTACCAAAAAACATAAACAATCAGTCGAAGTCAGAGACGTCAGACCGGCACCAGTGGGCGGAATTGCAAATTCCACCCAGCATCAAAACATCAGGCAACAACCAAAAAACAAACATAACAAAAAAGCCGTGATTTCTAGGCAAAACCCAGAAATCACGGCTTTAAAACTAATAAATTTTTAACAATTATTTTCTTTCAAAAGAAACAGTAACTGCTCTTCTGTTTTTTGCCCAAGCAGATTCGTCGTGACCATTATCTACTGGTCTTGTCTTGCCATAGCTAACAGTTTTAACTCTTTTAGCAGCAACACCTTTTGAAACGATATATTCTCTAACCGCAATAGCTCTTCTTTTGCCTAAAGCGTAATTATATTTGTCAGAACCGCGTTCATCACAGTGACCTTCAACAGTTGCTCTAACTTTTTCGTCTTCTTTTAACCAAGAAACAACTTTTTCATCAAGAATTGTTTTAGCTTCTTCAGTTAAAGCAGAACTATTATAGTCAAAATAAACTGTTCTTTGTTTGTTAAGCTGTTCAACAGATTTTACAACCTCAGCAGCTGGAGAAGAAGATAAATTTTGTTTTGATTTTGCAGAGCAAGAAGAAACTAATAAAATCGCAATAACAGAAACTATAATTCTGATAGACATAATAAAAAACCTCCAAAGAATTGACAAACTATACAGGAAACTAAACCTAAACAACTATAATATGGGTTTTTGTTTAAAGGAATGGTGGAGATAAGGAGGCTCGAACTCCTGACC
>CAZOKU010000045.1:0-11450 GCA_964580715.1 uncultured Rhizobium sp.
CCCTACAGCATCTCACTTTTCAGCGGCTATCAAATCCCTAACTCCAAGAAAGCTGGACGCCATTCTTTTGTAGTTGAGGTGGCGAGGGTTTTTTGATGATGTTTATCTATTCTTTTCTGTAATTTAGCAAAAACTTGATCTATAGGAAGAACTTTTCCTTCTTCAAATTCTTGTAAACTTCGGTTAATTTCAAACAACATTTTCTTCAGCTTCTGTTTGCTCCTGTGGTTTTTTATTTGTCATGATTTAGTTTTTTTATGGTATTATTTTTAAGCAACGATTTCATTTGATTAATGGCAATTTCATTAAGTTTTATAAACCTCTCACTCTGATTTAAACCTTGCCTTACAAATTCAGCATTGAGAACCTCTAAATTAGCTAAGCAAACTAACTGCGCCACATCTGCATAATCTCTTATATTACCTTCAAGTTGAGGATTTTTATTGTTCCATTCCTTTGCAGTCATGCCAAATAATGCCTTATTTAGAAGGTCCGCTTCATTTGCAAATATAATGTTTGCATGATTCTTATCAATTTGTTTTGGAATCAAATTTTGAGCAATTGCATCAGTGTGAATACGATAATTTATCTTAGTTAGCATGCGCTTGGCATCCCAACCCAAAGCTAATCTTTTATTTTCTTCTTCTTTTAGACGCTGAAATTCCTTGATTAAGTAAAGTTTAAATTCCGCTGAAACCCAAGAGGCAAATTCGAAGGCTATGTCTTTGTGGGCATAGGTTCCACCTGTTTTACCAGATTTAGAAATGATTCCGATTGCACTGGTTTTTTCTATCCATTTACTAGGAGATAATACAAAAGCATTTGATCCAGCTTCTTGCCAAAAGGAGTCAAATTCGACCCCTTTAAAATTTTGATTGTTAATTTTTTCCCAAAGACCAAGAAATTCTATAGTACTTTTTGTTCTCATCCAATTTTTTACCACATCTTTTGGTTCTTCCGGATTTTTATGACGAGCAATATCAGTTAAAGAAATAAAATCTTCGTTATTTTGTTTGATGATTGAGATTTGTAAACCGCTGGTGTTGAGTTTTTTCATATGGTGTAAGTTATTATTATTGTTGTTAATTGATTACATTGCCTAGGTGTGGTTTGTAATTCATGCAATTTTCAACTCCATTCCTAACGATTGCAAAATTAGCTCAATTAGAATAAATGATGGATTTCCCTTTGGAGATAACGCCTTGTAAATAGTTTGACGATTCAAATTAGTTTTTTTTGCAAGCTCTATTATACCACCTTCAGCAATAGCAATAGTTCTTAAAGCAAGCAAAAATGCTGATAAATCATTATCTTTTTTATAATCTTCAAAAGCAATTTTCAGATAAAGTTTTCTATGTTTTCTACTTTCTGCAAGCTCTTCAATAAAGGCTTCTGAGGCATTACGAAATTTTGGAGTTTTTTTGTTATTTTTCATTTTTCAATTCATGATAAATTTGCTTAGCAAGTTTTATATCTTTAACCTGCGAATTTTTATTTCCTCCACCTAAAAGAAGAATTATCTCGTTATCTTCATAACAAAAATATACTCTATATCCGCCACCAAAATGAAATCGCAATTCATAAATACCATCGTTTAAATATTTAGAATCACCTAAATTTCCAAATTCTTCGATACGATTTATTCTATCTCTAATTCTAATTGCGGACGTTTTGTCTTTTAATTTTCTAAGCCAATTATTAAAAGGTTCGCGACCTTTCCGATCCCGATAAATCAATATTTTCATATGGTGAATAAAAATTATTTTGGCTTATTTGTATGCTATAGTTTACAATTTTATTTTCAAGATCTTTCGTTATTACTAATAATTGGACAATATCATGCTTCAAGGCGCTAAATATAATATTTCTTAAATCTTATCATAAGAAATTTTCTCTTTTTTTGCCCCTGGATGAGTGACGGCGCCTAGTCTTGCGGAGCCTACGGTTTGGGCGTATTTCCATAAAGTTCCGCTTTGATAGTCATTTTGTCTTGGTTGCCACTCGGCTTTTCGTTTAGCGATTTCTTCAGCGGATAGATCAACATTGATTTCACCTTTAATTGCATCAATGGTGATTTTGTCGCCGTCTTTTAAAAGGGCGATCATGCCGCCAACAGCTGCTTCGGGAGAAACGTGGCCGATGCAAAATCCGCGAGTGCCTCCAGAAAATCTTCCGTCGGTAATTAGCGCCACTTTATTGCCCATGCCTTGACCATAAATTGCCGCTGTGGTTGCAAGCATTTCGCGCATTCCTGGGCCTCCTTTTGGGCCTTCATAGCGGATTACCAAAACATCGCCTTCTTTATATTTCTTTTGCTCGACGGCTTTAAAACAAGCTTCTTCAGAGTCAAAGCAGAGCGCAGTTCCAACAAATTTTAAATTTTCATTTTGCATTCCAGCCACTTTCACAACTGCACCATCAAGAGCCAAATTTCCTTTAAGCACAACAACGCCGCCAGTTGGAGATAATGGTTTTTCTGGATGATAAACCACATCTTGATTTTCATTAAATTTCACATCTTTTAAATTTTCTGCCATGGTTTTGCCTGTGACAGTCAAGCAATCGCCGTGAATATAGCCTGCATCCAGCAAAACTTTTAAAATCATTTGTACGCCGCCCGCTTCATATAAATCTTTTGCGACATATTTTCCACCTGGCTTCATGTCAGCAATATAGGGGGTTTTCTTAAAAATTTCACCAATATCAAAAGCATCAAAATCAATGCCACATTCACTTGCAATTGCTGGCAAATGTAACACCGCATTGGTTGAACCACCTGTTGCCGCAACAATTGTTGCAGCGTTTTCCAACGCTTTGCGAGTTACAATGTCACGCGCTTTAATGTTTTTTTCAATTAAATTCATCACTGCTTTTCCAGATTGGTAAGCATATTCATCCCTTGATTCATAAGGCGCTGGCGCACCAGAAGAACCTGGCAAAGCAAGGCCAATTGCTTCAGAAACGCAAGCCATGGTGTTTGCAGTAAATTGCCCTCCGCACGCTCCAGCGCTAGGGCAAGCCGCTTTGGTTAAAATTCTTAAATCTTCTTCTGACATTTTTCCAGCGTCTCTTTGTCCAACTCCTTCAAAAACATCAACGATTGTAACATCTTTTCCTTTAAATTTTCCCGGCAAAATCGACCCGCCATACATAAAGACTGAAGGCACATTCAGACGACACATTGCCATCATCATTCCCGGCAAAGATTTATCACACCCTGCCAAACCCACCAAAGCGTCATAGCAATGCCCGCGCACTGTAAGCTCAATTGAATCAGCAATAACTTCACGCGAAACCAAAGAAGATTTCATGCCTTGATGACCATTAGCAATGCCATCTGTAACCGTGATGGTTGTAAATTCGCGCGGTGTTCCACCAAAATCTTTCACCCCTTTTTTTGCTGGTTGCGCTTGACGTTGTAAGGCGATGTTGCAAGGCGCTGCTTCATTCCAAGCGCTAACCACCCCAACGAAAGGACGTGATAAATCTTCATCATCTAACCCTTGCGGATAAAGGTCTGTTTTGATGTTATAAAGCATGGTTTTGCGCCCTTCGCAACCGTGCGAATTGGTGACATAACGTGATGGCAATTTACTTTTATCAAATTTCGGCATGATCAATTTTAAAAATTTTTTAAATTTATTTTATCAAAATTGATTTCTATTTTATCTGCCAGTTCTAACTGCACAAGTGCAATGTTGATCAATCTGGCTGGCATCTGCAAATGCTCGATGATGTCAACAACGGCAATTGGCGTAAAATTTAATCGTGACAAAATTTCTTCGCGAACCTTTTTAATGTCGTCGTCACTCGGCATTTTAGAAGGTGGCGCGATAAATTCTTCAACTTCTGGCTCACGCAATTTACCAACATCGCTAAATCTTGCTCGCAGGCCAATAAAATCTTCCAAAACATCATCAATTGTTTCCAGCATTCTTGCCCCATCTTTAATCAGACGATTAGTGCCATGAGATCTTGGATCAAGAGGGGAACCAGGAACAGCAAAAACCTCCCTGCCCTGCTCTGATGCATATCTGGCAGTGATCAAACTGCCAGACTTTGCGCCAGCTTCAACCACAATCACACCCAGCGAAAGCCCAGAAATTAAGCGATTGCGCTGTACAAAATTTCCGCCTTTCGGAGGCGCGCCAAAAGCGGTTTCAGAAACCAACAAACCAAGCTTGGAAATGCGGTGATAAAGCTCTTCATTTTCTTTTGGATAAATGTGATCAATGCCGCCAGCAATCACAGCAATAGTGCCAAAATCAATTGCAGCTTTATGCGCTGCAGCGTCGACCCCTCTGGCTAAACCAGAAACAGTGACGATGGAATTCTGACTTAAATCTTGAGAAATTTTTTTTGCAAAGGCAATTCCATTAAACGAAGCATTTCTTGGCCCCACAACCGCAATTGAATCGCAATCAAAAAGCTCTTGCCTTCCTTTCACTGTGATAAGTGGCGGTGGATCAGGAATTTCTCTTAATAAACGCGGATATTTTTTTTCGTTAAAAATTAAAATTTCCGCACCAAATTTGGTGGTTTCATTTAATTCTTTTTCAGCCTCAACTTTTTCGCAAAGCTTGATTGAACGGCCAAGTCCACCTTGTTTGGCAAAATCAACCACTTTGTCCAGCGCCTCCTGAACTGAGCCAAATATTTTAATTAAATTAAAAAACAGTGAACGGCCAATATTTTCGCTTCTTGTTAAGCGAATCCAATCGATTTTTTCTTGAGTTGAAACGTCGCCAAAGGCGGACAAGTTTGAATTGATGAGCGTCATGTGGTGATAATTGGTTAAATTTTTTGGTTAAGTTTTCTTTTGAGATTTTAAAAAAATATTTTTATTTAAGTCAATAGTTAATTTAAAAAAATCTGGTAATTATCCCTTGTTACACAAAAAAACTCAGAATCATGTAAGAGCCTGTCGAAGGATGACCACGAGCTGTATATGAAGGAATAATTACCAAAAATCTGGTTTCTCAGTTTTAATTTCGAGTTTTTTGCCAAAATAATCAGAAATTTCAATTTTTTCAGCGTGAAGGCAGAGTCTTTTGCTTAAATTTTTTCGTAAAACCTGCAAACCACCATATTTTACATCATTGATAATTGGATGGCCAATTTCTTTTAAGTGAACACGTAATTGATGAGTGCGTCCTGTGATTGGTTGCAGCTCAACTAGAGCGTGATCTTTTAAATTTTTTAATAATTTATATTTGGTGATCGCTTCTTTGCCATTTTCAAAATCTGGTCGAACTTTTTCGTTTTTTCCAACAAATTGTTTTTTTAAACGAATATTAATCACTCCTTCGCTTTTTATCAAATTGCCCAAAACCAGTGCCACATAGGTTTTAGTAATAGTTTTATCCTTGAAGTTTTTGGTTAGAAATTCTGATGTTTTAGAATTTTTTGCAATTAATAAAATGCCGCTGGTGTCTTTATCCAGACGGTGCACCAACTGCCAACCTTTGCTTGAAATAAAATCATCAACAGAAATTTTTATACCACTTCCACCTTGAACTGCAAGGCCTGATGGTTTATTGATTGCCATTAAATTTTCGTCTTCAAAAATTTTATATGCTAGAAAATCTTGAAATTTTTTTTCTGAAATTTGTGGTTTTGCTTTAAAATTTTGAGTGCGATTTTGTAAATCAGAAAAAATTTGAATCTGGTCTTCACTTTTTATTCTGTAGGATGAATCAGGTTTTTTCTGGTTAACTTTAACTTTTTTTTCACGAATTAATTTTTGTGCCAAAGCAAAAGAAATATCAAATTTTTGACATAAAAATTTATCTAGTCTAATTCCTTCCAGCTCTTGATTTATCTGAATTAATAGCATCTAAGAAAAAATTAATTTGCTTAAATAAAAGCCAAAAAATAACGCAAGAATTGTAAATAACAAAGTTGCAAAAGCGTAAAATATTGCGTGAAAATGTTCTCCTGCTGTAAAAAGGCGAAAAAAATCAAGTGAAAATGCTGAAAATGTGGTATATCCGCCTAAAAATCCAACAAAAAGAAAATTTTTTAATTTAGGATCAAAACTATCAAAATTTTTTATTAAAAAATAATATAAAACCCCCGCAAGCAAAGACCCTAGGCTGTTTACAAAAAAAGTTTCCCACGGAAATTTTGCTGCTGGATTATTATTTTTAACAATAGCAAAAATCATACAATTTGAAGCATATCTAAGCACCGAGCCAAGAGCACCGCCAAATGCAATTAAAAGCAAATTAGACATTTTTTTAAATTAATGTTTTTAATTTTTCAGCTAAGTCAAGTTTTTCCCAACTAAAACCGCCATCTGTTTCAGAAGCTCGACCAAAATGCCCGTAGGTAGCAGTGCGCTTATAAATTGGACGATTTAAACCAAGATGAGTTCTGATTCCGCGCGGCGTTAAATCAACTAATTGGTCGATGATTTTGACCAATTCCTCTCCAGCAACACCAGTTTCATGATTGTTGATATAAAGTGACAAAGGCTTAGAAATGCCAATTGCGTAGGAAAGTTGAATGGTGCAACGTGAAGAAATTCCAGCAGCAACAATATTTTTTGCCAAATAACGCGCCATGTAAGCAGCAGAACGATCAACTTTAGTTGGGTCTTTTCCAGAAAATGCACCACCACCATGTGGAGCCGCTCCACCATGGGTGTCAACAATAATTTTACGTCCAGTTAAACCAGCATCACCATCTGGCCCGCCAATCACAAATTTTCCTGTAGGATTAACCAAAAATCTTTCTTCTTTACACATCCATCCTTTCGGCAAAGATGCTTCAACATAAGGGCGAATCAGGTCGCGCACCTGTTGTTGCGTCAAATTTTCTTTATGCTGAATTGAAACCAGAATTGTTTCAGCATGAGTTGGAATTCCATCCACATAATGCAATGTCACTTGACTTTTTGCGTCTGGCCCAAGACCAACAAGGCTGCCGCTTCTAACTGCGTCCATGATGTTGTGTAAAATGCGATGAGCATAATAAATTGGCGCTGGCATCAAAACATCAGTTTCTCTGCAGGCATAGCCAAACATAATTCCTTGGTCTCCAGCACCTTCATCTTTCTGCCCTGAAGCATCAACGCCCATTGCGATGTCTGGTGATTGTTTATGTAGCAAATTAGTGATTTTTAAAGTTTTCCAATCAAAACCCTTTTGATCATAACCAATCATTTTTATGGTGCCGCGCACAATGTTTTCAAACTCTTCATGAGAAATTTCAGGGGCACGAATTTCTCCTCCAACAATAACATTGTCGGTGGTTGCAAAACTTTCTATCGCCAAGCGAGAGTAAGGATCTTTAGCTATATAAGCATCAACTAAAGCATCGGAAATTTGGTCACAAACTTTGTCTGGATGCCCTTCTGATACAGATTCTGAGGTAAATAAAAAATTTTTTAACATTGTATATAGCCCCTAGAAAAATTTAACGTAACCAATTCTGACCGTTGTATAATGGGCATTAATCACATCTATTTTTGAAAGATATCTTTGCACCGAAAAACGAATTGCATCATCTGATTTTTCAAAAGGAGAAAATTGCAAACCCACGCCAATTAAGCCAACAGTTTGATGAGATTTAGCAACCACAGCACTGCCATTAGATCTAACATAACTTAGCTTGCTGTTAATGTCAGAAACTCCGACTTCTGCAAAAAAATCTAAAGCATTTTCAACTTTTGGAGTAAAAAATAACGCCGAGAAATTATATTGATTAAGTTTTAAATTAGCTTTACTAGCAAGGCTTGGAGCATCTTGCAAAGCATTATTTTCCAAAGCCGCTTGTTGCCAGTTGATGTTAAAGCCTAAATTTTTGTGCACACGAAAATGTCCGCCAATTGCAATATTTTGAAAATTGGTTAATTGTTTGCCGAAATTAGTTGTGTTAAAATCAGCATTATCACCACCATTGCTGGTTGCAGGAGCGCTATATTCAACAGTTAGAGCTGGTTTAAAGAAGAATTTATTATTCTCTCTAACTGCAGATGCAGAAACTTCTTGTAAGGAAATAATAAAAAAAAGCGCAGAAACAAAATAACTGATTTTTTTCATAGGGACTAGCAATTGGTTGAAAAATGGCGGGGGCTCCCTAAAATCTTAGCTGAAAAACAAGCGTGAAGCGAAATCTAGCGGTTCTGAAAGACAAAGTCAAAGAATTTTTAGCGAATTTACGGGAATTATCCAACATGGAATAATCCTTAATTCGCGCTTGAAAAGTTATTTTAACCTTTTACGATTCTTAAAAATTATTGCTTGAGCTATTTAATTTCCTGATTTCATACCGATTTTTTATGAAACTAAATCTAATAACGCTATTTACCATAGCTTCTTTCATCTCTGCGCAATCCTTTGCTGGCGTTGTTTCAAATGGCCCTAAATCTAACGGACGTCATATTAATGGCTTTAACACAAATGGTTTAAGTCTTAACGGGCTTGCAGATAATGGCCTCGCTAAAAAAAACTAGAAAATAAGCATTTTGCTAAAAAACTGGCAAAAAAACCAGAAATTAACAAAAATTCAGTCGCTTATTCTGATCTAATTTCCACTGATCTTATCAATTCTAAAATAGGTGTAGAAGAACTAACTTATCTTGTTAGTTGCGCTCTGCCCAAAGGCCAAGCACTTAATGCAACAGCAAAAAATGGAAAAAAATATAGCTTTCACGGTGAAATGGGGCTTGCCCCAGCTTGGCTTCAACGCGGCCTTAATTTAGCTGAACAACATTGGGTTTCAGCTTGTATGTTGGCTCGAACCAATTATTTCGGCAAACATATTGAAATTTCAATGCGCGCACCAAATACTGACTTTGACTCATTGCAAATTACTCAAAATGAAGAAGAGGATTTTATCATCTTTGAAGGAGGATTTTTCGGCAATATTTTCCTTGAAAACCCTGTCGGATTTGTTTGCCAAGGCGATCAAATTGATGATGAAATTTTAAAATTAAGAGTATGCACAGCAGAAGCCCGAACCTCAATTCCCAGTGGAGAAAAACTAAGTTTATGTAATTTTATCATCGTTGGAAATTGCGATCAAAAACCTAGTTTTACAATGGGCGGTGTGGAATATAGTGAAATAATCAGGGTGTTTTTAAAGCCAGGTTTGAAAAGTATCAAGAATTGATATTATTGCATGAACGATGAGACGGGGTCAGGAGACCCCGTCCCGCTGACGAGAGGACTCTCTTCATGCTTCAAGTTGCCGGTCGGGGTCTCATGACCCCGACTGATTGTTCATTTCCATTGCTTAAAGGGGCCAGGCTACTTTTAAGCTTAAAAGTAGCCTGGCCCCTTTAAGCAAATCTACAAATCACTAAAACCAAAATGCTGCAGAAAACGAACGTCATTTTCAAAAAACATCCGCAAGTCGGTGATGCCGTATTTTAGCATGGCGAGACGCTCAATTCCGATGCCGAAGGCAAAACCTTGATATTTTTCTGGATCAATTCCACAATTTTTTAAAACATTTGGGTGAATCATGCCGCAACCCAAAATTTCCATGAATTTTTCGCTGCTGCCAATTTTTATTCTGCCTTGGTTTAAAGAATAGCCGATATCCACTTCAGCAGAAGGCTCGGTGAATGGAAAAAAGCTTGGGCGAAAACGCAAAGACAGGTTTTTTACTTCAAAAAATTTTTCCAAAAATTGCTCTAAAACACCTTTTAAATGGCTCATGTTAATGTTTTCATCAACGACAAATCCTTCAAATTGGTGAAACATTGGCGTGTGAGTTTGATCAGAATCACGACGAAAAACTCGACCCAAAGCAGCAATACGAAAAGGTGGCTTGCTGTTTAGCATTTTGCGAATTTGCACATTTGAAGTGTGGGTGCGCAGCAACATTTCAGAATCTTCAAGATAGAAAGTGTCTTGCATTTGACGCGCCGGATGGCTTTTTGGAATGTTTAGCGCGGTAAAATTATGAAAATCGTCTTCAATTTCTGGTCCTTCGGCAAATTCAAAACCGAGTGCAGAAAAAATTTCTTCAATTTCTTTAAAAACTTTATTGATTGGATGGATGAAGCCTTGTGGAGACTGTCTTGTTGGCGCTGTTATATCCAGAATTTCTTCACTTAATTTTTGATTTAATTCAGCAATTTCAAATTGCGCTTTTTTATCATCAATTTTTTGAGTTATTTCATCTCGAACCTTGTTTATTGAGGCTCCAAAAGCTTTTTTTTCTTCATTTGGAACATTTTTTAACTGCGAAAAAAGCTCGGTTACAACACCTTTTTTACCCAAAAAAGCAACGCGAATATCTTCTAACTGTTGTTTATTTTCAACAGTTGCAAATTGTGAATTGAAATCAGATAAAATGGTTTGTAGATTAGTACTCATATTTGAATTAAATAAAACTAGGTAATTCTCCCAACGCTCACCCTTCGACAAGCTCAGGGTGACAAAGAGTTTTTATCTTATACCTAAATATACCAAATAAAAAATTATTATTGGTAATAGAATAATTTCAATTTAATCAATTTTTAAACTATGTCAATAAATTGGTTTGGGGCATATACCCTGCTTAAAAAAGAAGTTTGGCGATTCATTAAAGTTTATCACCAAACCTTGTTTTCACCGGTTATAAACATTATTTTGTTTTTAGCAGTTTTTTCTTTGTCGGTTGGTCATCAAATTCAAACAATTTCAGAAGTTCCATTCGCGGTTTTTATGGCCTCTGGCTTGATTATGATGGCGGCGATGCAAAACGCTTTTGCTAATTCTTCCTCTTCTTTTGTGATGGGAAAAGTGATGGGACATATTGTGGATTATTTAATTCCGCCACTTGGTGCTTTTGAATTATTGTTTGCTTTCACATTTGGTGCAATATTACGCGGCATTGCCGTTGCTGCTGTAGCATTTGCAACAATATCAATTTTTGTAACTCTGCCAGTTTTTAGCTTTTTTCATCTAATTTTTTATTTGTTTTTTGCCAGCATGTTTCTTGGCTTGATGGGGGTTTTATGCGGCGTGGTTTCTGAAACTTTTGACCATATGTCTGCAATGACCAGCTATGTGATTACTCCCCTCACCTTTCTTTCTGGAACTTTTTATTCAACCAATTCTTTGCCAGAATTTTGGCGAAATATTTCACATTTCAATCCGTTTTTTTATATGATTGATGGTTTTCGCTATGCCATTAGCGGCTTTCACGATGGAAATCTTGAAGTTGGAATGGTTTATATTCTAACCATCAATGTAATTTTATGGATCGTTTTGCTGTTTTTAATCAAAAAAGGCTATCGTATTAAAAGCTAGTAGCTTTGCTTATACGCCTTACAGCTTCTTGCTTTCCAAGAATTTCAACTACATCAAAAATTCCACCAGCAGAACCCAGAGAAAATGTTAAAGCAACTCGCAAAGCCGGACCAAAATCTTTGATTTTAAGATTTTTTTCTGCAGCAAAATTGTTTAAAGAATTTTTTTATCGGATTTTGATTTTCGTCGGACTCTTCGGCT
>CAZOKU010000046.1:0-11390 GCA_964580715.1 uncultured Rhizobium sp.
AACCAACGACAACCTCATTAAAAGTGAGGTGCTCTACCGACTGAGCTACGTGCTCAAAATCAAATGATTTTGAAAAAAGAAAGGAAGCCTTAAATAAGGCGCGCAATTAAAAGCCCAAAAAATATAAAAAGCAAGATTTTTTATAAAAAAATTTGGTGAATTTACACTTGACGGCTTGACGAACTCGTTAGTAATATCCCCCCCCCTTGAAGGAAGATGATTACCACCTTGCTCAGGCGGCATTTGTAATGCCGCCTGGACGTTCATGCAAAATTAAACAAGGTGAAAAAAAAGGGAGTCTATCTTTTATCCTTCGCCCTAGAAACTAGTGATCTCTTACCATTAGATTGCTTCTGGAATGTATGTAAAACTCTTTCTGCATCTTCAAATGGCACGGCGAAAAAAGAAAAATTATCGAAAATTTTCACATCATCAATTCTTCTTTGATCAACGCCAGTTTCTCTTTGTAAAAATTCCACCATTCTTCTTGGATCCATGCCATCATTTTTGCCTTTCGCAATAAACAAACGCGCTGTACCTTTACGATCAACATAGCCACGTTTTTCTTGCCCGCCAATTGGTCGATAACCCGACATGCCGCGATCATCATAATAAAAATCCTTATTTTTCTTATAAGCACCAATATCATTGATTTCGCTATAATTGCTTTCGTTTAATTCATCTTTAAACGCCAATTTTAACAAGGCTGAAAGCGCAATTTTTGGGTTAGAATTTTCTTGCAAAATTTCTTCTGCAATTGCTTCTAGATCAGAAAAATTTCCTTCAGCAACAATTTCCAAAATCGCGCCTTTAATGCGCTGTTTCTTGCTGTCGATCACTTCCTGAATATTAGGAACTTTTTGTTTAGTGATTTTAGTATTTGCAATTCTTTGAATCGAAATAAGTTTACGATATTCCGACGGAGTGATTAAAGTAATCGCCGTTCCGCTCTTTCCTGCCCTGCCCGTACGACCAATTCTATGCACATAACTTTCAGGATCTTGCGGCAAAGAATAATTGATCACATGTGTTAAATTATCCACGTCAATTCCGCGCGCTGCAACGTCGGTTGCAACCAAAACCGTAATTTTTTTATCACGGAATTTTTGCAAGATTTTCTCTCTCTGACCTTGCGAAAGATCACCGTGCAAAGCTTCCGCCCTGCAACCACGATTTGCTAGCTTATGGGCAATTTCATCTGCATCAATTTTGGTGCGACAAAAAACCAAGCCATAAAAACTTTCTTCCACGTCAATAATACGAAACAAAGCTTCAAATTTGTCTGCTTGCGAAACCTCAAAATAAATTTGCTGAATATTGTCACGACTGATTTGCTCGCTCATAACCGAAATCACTTCGTAATTTGACATATATTTTTTCGCCAAATTTTCGATGTGATTTGGCATTGTTGCAGAAAATAAAACAGTTCTGCGCTGCTTTGGAGCAGACTTCAAAATCGTTTCAATATCATCAATAAAACCCATGTTAAGCATTTCATCCGCCTCATCAAGCACAATAAAAGCAACCTTAGAAATGTCCATCGTGCCGCGATTTAAGTGATCCAAAACCCTTCCCGGAGTTCCAACCACAATATCAACACCACGCTTCAAACGTGCAATCTGGCGCTCAATTGGCTGTCCGCCATAAACTGCGACAATGCGAGTTCTTTGCGATTCTGCAAAAGAGCTTAATTCTTCTGTAACTTGAATGGCCAATTCACGGGTTGGCGCAAGGATAATTGCTTGAATTTTCTTCGATTCTGGAACAACTTTTTCAATTAAAGGAATACCAAAAGCCGCAGTTTTACCAGTTCCGGTCTGTGCTTTTCCAATTAAATCTTTGTCATTTTTTAGCAAAAAAGGAATGGTCTTTGCCTGAATCGGCGTTGGTTCTTCAAAGCCTTTCTTGTGTAAGGCGTTCAGCATAGCCTCGGAAAGCCCGAGATCTCTAAATTTTGTTAAATCTGTCATTTATTTTAAAACTAATTAATGCCTTCAAACTGAAGGCTTCAAAGCATCATAACACACTATTCTTTCAATGTCAAACCACAAATACAGCGCCTTTAAACGACAAAAACCCTGTCCAAGCCCTTCCCTACAGCTTTCCGCACAGTTTTAAACCCATCTTTTTCAACCAATCTTGCTTAAATCCTAGATTCTGGGCTAGATGCTGGACAGAATTTGCAATTCCGCCCATATAACTCATGCCATCGCACTAATCAAGTAAGCAAATTTTCCTCAACCCCGCTTAGAACCAACCGCTTCTGAAATATTCTTAAACCCATCTTTTGCAACCATCTTGCTCAAATCTTCCTTAATTCTTTCAACCAAACCAAAACCCTCATAAACAAAGGCTGAATAGATCTGCACCAAAGAAGCGCCACATTTTATTTTTTCATAAGCATCAGCAGCCGAAGAAACGCCTCCAACGCCAATCAACGGAATTTGACCATTGGTAAATTTATAAAAATTTCTAAGCACATAATTAGATTTATTAAACAGCGGACGACCGCTTAAACCACCAGTTTCAAGCTGTTTTTCACTTTTTAAAGCTAAATCGCGATCAATTGTCGTGTTGCTTATAATCATGCCATCAACTTGATTTTTTAAAACAGTTTCAGCAATTTTTTCTTGCTCTAACAAACTCAAATCTGGCGCCACTTTAAGCAATAATGGCCGATCTTTTTTATACACATTTTTTAACTGATTTTTTTTGCTCATCAATTCACTTAAAAACAAATCAAGCTGATCTTCTTTTTGTAAATCACGCAAATTTTTAGTGTTGGGCGAAGAAATATTTATCACTATGTAAGAAGCTTTATCATAAAATTTTTCCAACAAATAAATATAATCACTCAAAGCATCTTCGGTGTCTTTGTTCTTGCCAATGTTGATTCCCAAAGGGGTGGCAGCTTCTTCTTCCAATAAATTATTTTTCGCCTGTAAAAAATTTTCTAAAAAAACTTCCGCACCTTTATTGTTAAAACCCAATCGATTTATCACCGCAAAATCTTCTTTAAGTCGAAACATGCGTGGCTTTTCATTGCCCGCTTGCGCTTTTGGCGTAACTGTTCCAGCCTCAACAAACCCAAAACCAAATTTTAACAAAGTTGCAATCACTTCGGCATTTTTATCAAAACCCGCAGCCATGCCAATCGGGCTTTTAAAATCAAGGCCCCAAACATTTTGATGCAAATTATCATAATTTTTATTCAACGCCAAAAGAGTTGAAAATTTTGGCAAAAATTTCAAAAAATTTATCGCTAAATTATGAGCATTTTCAGCATCAAGATTAAAAATTAATGGACGAAAAAATTTATATAAATTCATTGTTTAAGTTTCACTCTCCTTTTTTGACAAAAGCAACAAACTCGTGCTTACAGCAACTATTAACAAAATCATATCTGACAATCTTTTTAGCAAAAAATTATCCGCTAATTCATCTTTTAATCTCACCCTCTTTTTCTCGTTAGTTTCAGGAATTTCTAGCTCTTCTGGCAGATTCTTTTTATCAATTTTTTTTACTAAGTAAATTTCTTTAACCACATTATGAGCAGGATGAAACCTTGACAGCAAAGGGTTTTCCATGAGTTCATTTTGTTTAGTTAATTTTTCATCATGCACAAAATCAGCAATTTTTGGTAAATTAATAACCAACAAACAAAGCAATAAAAACACGAAAGCAAATGTGGTTCCAACCATCATGATCAACAGATAATTCTTTTTATCCTTGCTTCTAAGAACATCATCATGATCAATATAAACCGAATTAAAATTAGAAATTAAAAACAACAACACCATCGAATAAATAATCAGACCCAAAACTAGCTCTTTAAAAGAATTAAAATTAGCAATTGAAAGACTAAAAAATAAAACTGCAATTAGATGTGCAACAATCAGGCTTATCACAATGGTGGTGCGCGTTTTAACCACAAACAAAATCAGCAAATTTAAGACTATAAAAACCAATAATGTCAAAAATTTTGCTTCAAAAAACATGGTTTTTTTAAAGTTATTTTAATCGCGCAAAAGCTCGTTAATTGAAGTTTTTGAACGCGTTTTTTCATCAACTTTTTTAACAATCACTGCCGCATAAAGTGAAATATTTTTATCTCCTTTTTGCGAAGCAACATTGCCCGGCACCACCACCGAGTAAGCCGGAACTCGGCCATAAAAAACTTCACCTGTTTCGCGGTCAATAATTTTTGTTGAAGCGCCAATATAAACTCCCATTGAAATCACCGAACCTTTTTCAACAATCACCCCTTCAGCAATCTCACTTCTTGCACCAATAAAACAATCATCTTCAATGATCACAGGATTTGCTTGCAAAGGCTCTAAAACCCCGCCAATGCCTGCTCCACCTGATATATGACAATTTTTACCAATTTGCGCACAAGAGCCCACCGTTGCCCAAGTGTCAATCATCGAGCCCTCATCAACATAAGCGCCAACATTTACAAAAGAAGGTAGCAAAACCACTCCTTTTGCAATAAAAGCGGAATGCCTTACAACCGCACCAGGCAAAACTCTAAAACCGCTTTTTCGAAAATCTTCTTCTGTCCAATTAGTAAATTTTAGCGCAACTTTGTCAAAATAAGAAAACGAATCTCCACTTACAGCCTGTTGCTTGCTTAAATGATTATCATTAAGCCTAAAAGATAATAAAATCGCTTTTTTTATCCATTGGTTAACTTGCCAAATTTCAGCATTTTTTTCGCAAATTCTGATTTTGCCAGCATCAAGCAAATTCAAGGTTTCAACCACAGCATCACGAATTTCGCCTTTAGTTGCAAAATTAATTTCCAAGCGCTTTTCAAAAGCATTTTCGATAATCGAAGATAAATTATTCATACATTAATTAAAATTTAAACAGCCTGTCTTGTTAAAAAAAAAGCCCCTCACCCTCGCCACACTTGTGGGGAGAGGCTTTTGTCTATTAAAACATTACTTAATCAATTGTTCCACTCATAAGAATCATATGCCCCACACGAATCACATTTCGCGCTCCATTTCGCACTAATGTGATTACAAGCATTACAAACATAATGATCGTCACAACCAAACATTTTTGCTCTAGTAACATTGCGCAAAGATTCTTCATTATTACCTAAAGATTTAGAAATTTCAGCTAAAATTCTATAAGCACGATAAGTTTTTGTAATCAATAAAGATTCATTTAGAAAACTTTTTGCCACTTCATAATCACCAACCCGATAAGCCACCATTCCAACTGCCACCTTGCTTACAGCTGATTCCAAATTGCTTTTAGCCAGCGCCTTTATCAATTTAATTCTTCTTTTTTTCGAAGATTTGCGATTATTAAAATCAAAAATTTTCGCTAAAATTAAATGCGGATTTTTACGCCATATTCTCTTAATCATCCAATTAACCTGCAAAGACAAGCCGCGTCTTATCAAGCATTTTAACATAATTTCTAAAGCTGGAAGAAACTCTTCTTGCGCCTTCAAAGCAATTTTACAATATTTTAATGATTCAGAAATTTTTCTTTTCTGATAAGCCTCCAAGGCTAGAGCAGAGTTAATCACCGCCACATCGCGCTTATGTAGTTCATCCTTAAATTTATCCGCACCATATTGCGCAATCAAATTTTTACTCTCCTGCCACAAACCCTCTTTTTTGTAGAGCAAAAACAAAGTATGCACTATATCAAAACTGTCGCTTTTAACCAACAAAATTTGTCTTGCATAAGCAATCGCACTTTCATTTTCTTGTTTTTCTAAAGCCAATTTAAACTTCGCCCGAAGCACTAAAATCTTAGCATTACGCCCTTCCCCAAGCTTAGAAAAAAAATCAACACTTTCAGAAAAATCTTTTTTAACAAAAGCAATTTTTCCTAAAAAGAAATTATTTAAATGCGGATTTTTCACCAAAGATTTAAATTTTTTTTGCAAATCATAGGCTGATTTTTCATCTTCAACTTCTAAAGCAAGCAACAATTTTTGCAAAACATCAAAAGCTTGGTGATGGCGGTGCACCAGCCTTTCAAGACGTTTAAAATAATTTTTCCGAAAAAAAGTTTTTAAAAAATTAGGAAATTTTATCGACAAAATCAGCGCAAAAACATAAAAAATCAAAAACAAAACAAACGCTAAAGCAAGCGATAAAAAAAGCGCGATCACTATATCAGTTTTAACTTCATAACCCAGCCAAGTTATCAGCACCACTCCATCATGATCCAGCACCCAAACCAGCGACAAACTAGCCAAAACCGAGATTAAAATAAACCAGATAATTCCAAACATCAGCTTAGATTTTTTAGATAATTTAAAATATTTAAATCGATCCTCTGCACTTCAATTGCATTGCTTAGATCATTTAAAAAACTTTTCAAAACTTGATTATATTTTTGGTCTAACGCCAACAATTCTTGTAAAGATTCTTGATAATTTTCTTCAACAAGAAGCTTCTGAGCCCTTACAATTACTGCATCTATCTCTTTCGGATTTTTTTCATCAATTCTTCTAACCACAATAATTTTTGCAATTTGATAACGCACTTTAGAGGCAAAATCAGCCTCTGGATTGCCGCGTTTTAAAGCCATCAATTGTGGAATTAACTCATCAAAATTTTTCGCAAGCTTTTTCACCCCTGCAAAATCTTTTAAAAGCGGCCTTAATTTTGTTAGCTCTCCTTGTAAATTTTTATCAAATGAACTAGCTAATTCAAAGCTTTGCAAAGCATTGTTATAATTTTCTCCAGCAAAAACTTTTTGCCGCAAATCCATATAAGCAAAAATTATTTTACCAATTTTTTCCTGATTTTTATATTTAGTAAATTCAGCGCGCAAATCCTGAATTTGCGTTTTCAATTCATTAACTCTCATCTGGTTCTTCAGCAACATTTGATAGATAAATTCCGCACCTTTTTCACGCAATTCATCAACCGTCATGTCTGATAAATCTATTGCCTCACCATCTTTTGAAGCTTCAAAATCAAAAATATCTCCATTGTCTAAAACAGCGTGTTTTGTGCCTGAAAAGCCCTTAACATACCAATATTGAATTGCAAAATAAGCAAAAAAAACCAACGCCGCAAAAAATATTATTTTTACCAAAAAATAACGTGATTTTTTAACTTTTTTATTTTGTGTTTGTTGGTTCTCCAACTCGGCCATATATCTCTTTTAAAATTGGAAAATCTGAAAAAATTGCTGCATTTTCAAAACCAGAGTTTTTTATTTCGAGCAAAATTTTTTCACTCATGCATAATATTTGTGACTGCTTAAAATAAGCAAGAAGATTGTGCTTTTTTGCCAAATCCAAAAAAATTTTCGCACTATTTTGTGAAAAAATCAAAACTTTAGCAAAAAATTCTGTTTTAGAAAAATCTAACAATTCTTTAGAAAAATTATTTTTTCTATAAATTTTATAAGATTGAATTTTTTCAATTAAAAATCCTGCCGCTTTTAATTCTGCCGCAAAATCTAAACTAATGATCGATCCATGAAAATAAGCCCCACAACTGGGTTTTTCTTGCGCTAAAATCATTTCTTTTAAAGCTTTAGCCGACGAAACTTCTGGAAAAACAACTTGATTAAAACCAAGATTTTCTAAGCTTCTAGCGGTTTTTTTACCAACTGCATAAATTTTTATATCTTTAGAAATTCCGCTTTTAAGCAAGCCGTTACAGGCATTCTGACTAGTGATAATCACAAAAGAAGGTTGCTTTAAACCTTTCAGCTTTATGTTTGAAACATTTTTCGTTAGAAAAAGCGGCTCAGAAAATGTTTTAAAACCTGCTTTAGTCAATAAATTCAACAATTCTAAACTTTTATTTTGCTCTCTGGTTAAGAGAATATTGCTTGTCATTTTAAAAAATTATTGCCAAGTTAAATCAAACAATTATGGTTCACACCCTAGTAGAAATATTTCACCATAATCTCTTCCAAAATTCAATTTATTTAAACATGAATATTCATGAATACCAAGCAAAAAGCTTGTTAAAAAAATTTGGCGTTGCTGTACCAGAAGGTCATCCCGCATTTTCAGTTCCTGAAGCTGTTGAAGGCGCAAAAGCTCTTGAAGCTGCTGGCCATAAGGTTTTTGTTGTAAAAGCACAAATTCACGCTGGTGGGCGTGGAAAAGCTGGTGGCGTTAAAGTTGTAAAATCAGTTGATGACGTCAAAGAAAAAGCAGCAGCTTTGCTTGGAACCACTCTAATCACTCATCAAACTGGCCCTGAAGGCAAAGTGGTTAAACGTCTTTACATTGAAGCTGGTTCTAACATTAAAAAGGAATATTACTTATCCGCTGTTGTTGATCGTAAAAACAAAGCAATCGTTTTCATGGCCTCAACTGAAGGCGGCGTTGAAATTGAAGAAGTTGCAGAAAAGCATCCAGAAAAAATGATCTCGGTGAAAGTTGACGTTGCTTCTGGCATTCAATCTTGCCACGCCCGCAAACTTGGCTTTGCTCTTGGCTTTAAAGGCGATTTATTAAAGAAATTTTCTAAATTAGTTTTCTCGCTTTACGAAGCTTTCAATGCTACTGATGCTTCACAAATTGAAATCAACCCTCTAGTTGAAACTGCTGAAGGCGACATCATCGCCCTTGATGCAAAAATCAATTTTGATGACAACGCTCTGCACCGCCATGACGACATCAAGTCTCTGCGCGATCTTGACGAAGAAGAGCCACTCGAAATCGAAGCTTCTAAATATGACCTAAACTATATCAAAATGGATGGAAAAATCGGTTGTATGGTTAATGGTGCTGGTCTTGCTATGGCAACTATGGACATCATTAAACTTTACGGTTCTTCTCCAGCAAACTTCCTTGACGTTGGCGGTGGCGCCACTCGCGAAAAAGTTACTGCGGCATTCAAAATCATTCTTTCTGACTCAAATGTTAAAGGCATTTTGGTAAATATCTTCGGCGGAATCATGCGCTGCGACATCATCGCAAACGGCATTCTTGAAGCTGCAAAAGAAGTTAATTTAAGCGTGCCTTTGGTTGTAAGACTTGAAGGAACTAACGTTGATTTAGGCAAAGAAATTCTTGCTAAATCAGGCTTGGCTGTAATTCCTGCTAATGATTTAGCTGATGCAGCGCAAAAAATTGTTGAAGCAGTTAAAACTGCCGAAATTTCCAATTAATAACGAACGCAATTTAAACTTAATTAACAATGTCAGTTCTAATTAACAAAAATACCAAAGTTATCTGCCAAGGCTTCACTGGCTCTCAAGGCACTTTTCACTCTGAACAAGCAGTTGCTTATGGCACTAAAATGGTTGGCGGCGTCACACCTGGCAAGGGCGGAACCACTCACCTAAATTTACCAGTGTTTGACACAGTTTATGACGCACGCAAAAAAACTGACGCTAACGCTTCTGTGATCTATGTTCCTCCTCCATTTGCCGCGGATGCTATTCTAGAAGCAATTGACGCAGAAATTGAATTAATCGTTTGTATCACTGAAGGAATTCCAGTGCTTGACATGGTTAAAGTTAAAAAAGCTTTATGCGGTTCAAAATCAAGATTGATCGGACCAAACTGCCCAGGCGTTATCACTCCGGGTGAATGTAAAATCGGCATCATGCCTGGTCACATCCACAAACGTGGAAAAGTTGGAATCGTTTCACGCTCTGGAACCCTCACTTACGAAGCAGTTCATCAAACCACTAAAGCTGGCTTGGGCCAAACCACCTGCATCGGCATCGGCGGCGACCCAGTTAACGGCACAAATTTCATCGACTGTTTAGACATGTTCTTATCTGATCCAGAAACCGAAGCCATGATCATGATTGGCGAAATCGGCGGAACCGACGAAGAAGAAGCTGCAGATTTCCTTAGATTGGAAGCTAAAAAAGGCCGCAAAAAACCTACCGTTGGCTTCATCGCTGGACGCACTGCCCCTCCGGGACGCAGAATGGGCCATGCTGGTGCAATCATTTCTGGTGGAAAAGGCGGCGCTGAAGGCAAAATTGATGCCATGAAATCAGCTGGCGTTGCAGTGGCTGATAGTCCAGCAGCTCTTGGCGAAACCATGTTAAAATTGCTAAAAAAATAACTATACTTGAGTTGGTACTGTTATTTTTTTACAGGCAGTACCAATTCTTTTTAAACCCAAAACATCAAAATTATGACCGACATCGCATTAGGAGATATAGCAAATTTTATCACTCCAAAAGGAGTTGATACATTGATATTAAGTAAGTTATTACGTCAACTTAATTTTTCTGAGGCGCAGGCTGAATTTGTTTCAGAAGTTATTAAACAAACTAATGAAAATTCTGAAAAAATAGCAGAAAAAGCAATCGCTATGAATGATGAAAGAAACCTAAGAACTATTGATAATCTTGCCACAAAACATGATATTTTGTTACTTAAATCTAATATAACAGAACTACGAACTGAAATAGAAAAATCCAAATCTGATTTGACTATTAAAATTGAAAGAATGGGATCTAATCTTATAAAATGGGTTACTGGCTTAATCATAGCTAATACCGGCCTATTCTTTGCTTTAATTAAAATTTTTAACAATTAAAAAGGAGAACCACATGCAAAATAACGACAGAAAAAAAGCCCTAGAAGCAGCATTATCGCAGATCGACAAACAATTTTGTAAAGGCTCAGCCATGAAATTTGGCCAAAAACCCGTTCTTGATATTGAAGTTATTCCAAGCGGATCTTTGGCACTTGACGCCGCACTTGGTGTTGGCGGATATCCAAGAGGCAGAATCATCGAAATTTATGGCCCAGAAAGCTCTGGAAAAACCACCCTCACCTTGCACGCAATTGCCGAAGCACAAAAAGCTGGTCTATCTTGCGCCTTTGTTGACGCTGAACATGCTTTTGACCCAGTTTACGCAAAAAATTTAGGAATTAATTTAGAAGAATTAATCATCTCTCAACCAGACAACGGCGAAGCAGCACTTGAAATTGCCGACACTTTAATCCGCTCTGGCGCAGTTGATTTAATCGTTGTTGACTCAGTTGCGGCTCTAGTTCCACAAGTTGAACTTGAAGGCGGCATGGCAGACAATCAAATGGGCTTGCAAGCTCGTTTAATGAGTAAAGCCCTAAGAAAGCTTACTGCTACAGTTTCAAAAACTAATTCAACCGTGATTTTCATCAACCAGATCAGAATGAAAATCGGCGTAATGTTTGGCAACCCAGAAACTACAACTGGCGGAAACGCTTTAAAATTCTATGCTTCAGTTCGTCTTGACATCCGCAGAGGCACGGCAATCAAAGATCAAGAAGAAATTTTAGGTAACGAAACTAAAGTAAAAGTTGTAAAAAACAAAGTTGCTCCCCCTTTCAGAACCGCAGATTTTGAAATCATCTACGGCGAAGGCGTGTCGCGCATTGGCGAAGTTATCGACTTGGCAGTTAAAAATGAAATCATCGAAAAATCTGGCTC
>CAZOKU010000047.1:0-11194 GCA_964580715.1 uncultured Rhizobium sp.
TACCACCATTGAATCATGGCGCTTTGAACTCCGCCAAAAATTGGATAGCTGGCGTGACTGTCGATTCTAAGCGGAATTGAAAGATTATTGACAATATGAAGAACTGCAACAGTAACGATAAAGCCAAGATAAAACCAGTTTGCAACATAGATGTGAGGCTCTTTGCGGTTTTTTAAAGTCATGATATAAACGAGAAAATAGCAAACCCAAATTACGGTTAAAAATAAATCAGCATACCATTCTGGCTCTGCATATTCTTTGGCTTGAGTGATTCCCGTAACATAGCCATAAGCAGCCATCACAATGAAGGCTTGATAGCCCCAGAAAATAAATTTTAGCAATTTGTCAGCCCCCCACAGCCTTGCTTGTGAAGTGCGTTGCACCACGAAGAAGCTGGTGGCAAAGAGCACATTACCGCCAAAAGCGAAAATTACTGCGGAAGTGTGCAGTGGACGAAGGCGACCAAAGCTGGTCCATTCTAGATCGAGATTTAAGATAGGAAAAGCCAATTGCGAGGCGATAACAACACCAACAAGAAAACCAACAATTCCCCAGAATGTTGCGGCAATGGTGAATAGTTTTACAATTTCATAATTATATGAGACTGCAGCTGTGCTATGCATTGATGAATTACTGTCGTGACCCATTTTGTAATGTTAAATTATTATTTTTATAGCAACCAGCAAAAGCACGGTTGCGTTGATTAAAGCAAAAATTTTTGTTACTGTTTTAAACTGCAAAATTTTTAACCATGATGACAAACATCCAGTTAAAAATAAAGCTGGAATTGTTGCTGTTCCAAATAAAATCATGCCAAACCAAGCAATAAAAGGGTTGGATATGGTTGCAGCAATTGCAAAAGCGCCATATAAAAGGCCGCAAGGCAAGAAACCAAGCAGCAAGCCAAGCAAATAGCCATTTGTTCCACTTGGATCTTTAAAAAGATCTTTGCTTAATTTTGCAATGAAACCAGTATTTTTTATGGTTTTTGATTTAAATCGCAATCTAAAATTTATTTTTATGTCAAAAATTAAGTTTAAAAAAACTGACATGGCAATTAGAAGAAGCAGCGAAGACAAAATTTTAAAATTGTAAATTTTTTGTAAATTTTGGTTTAAATATGAGCAAAGAAAGCCAATTACAGAATAAGTTGTGATTCTGCCGAGATGATAGGGCAAAAGGGCTAGGTTTTTTAGTCTTGTAAAATTAGAAAAATTTTCAAGAGAAGTTTGCTGCAAGCGTTTCCCCACTTGAGTTAGAACGAATGGCCCACACATTAAGGTGCAGTGGGTGAAACTGCCAAGAAGCCCGAGATTTATCAGAGAAATAATTAAAGTTAAATTCAAATCAGTCATTTTGATTGCAAAAATTTCCGCTTGTTTTTAGAGTGAAAGTTCAAACGCCAATTCGGGATAAAAAGAAAAATTTTTGCTTAAACAAAATGCGTGAAAACCTGCGTCTTGCTTCGATATAGCTTAGATTTTTTTATTTAAAAAACTCACTTATTTGCATAAGCTTAAGTTTTTTAAATAAAAAAATCTAAGCTATCTCTTCGCAATACTTGGTTTTGACGCATTTTTATCCCGAATTGGCGTTTTAACTTGGTTTAGCCAATAAATTAGCAATTTTTATTTAGTATGAAAATAAATTTTATTAAAAACAACAATATAGCTGATGTAAATGCGGTTTTTGTGGTGACTGAAGAAGAAACAAAAAAAACCAGCTTGGAAGCAGTAAAATTTGCGAAGAGCAATTTTGAATTTAGTGGAAAATTTGGTCAGGCTCATGTGGTTTCTGCCGCTAAAGGAGTTTCAATCATAATTGGTGCTGGTGCAAAAGACAAGCTGGACAATGTCGCTTTACAAAAATTAGGGGCGAAAATTTTTGCTGCAGTTAATGGATCAAAAATAAAAAATGCCGCAATAGTTTTTGAACATAAAAACATTGAGGAAGTCGCTTTTGGCGCGCTTTTACAAAGTTATCGTTTTAATAAATATTTTGAAAATAAAAAAACTGGTAAGGAAATTGTTGCCCAAAGTCTTTCTTTTGTAACCTCTGATGTTAATGAGGCTAAGAAAAAATTTGCGGCGCTAGAAATCATCGCAAATAACGTGTTTTTTGTGCGTGATTTGGTTTCTGAACCTTCGAATGTCTTGAATCCAGAAAGCTATGCCGAAATTTGCAAAACTTTAACTAAAGAAGGTTTGGAAGTTGAGGTTCTTGGTGAAGCGGCAATGAAAAAACTAGGCATGAATGCCTTACTTGGTGTTGGTCAGGGCAGCGAAAAAGAATCGCAATTGGTGGTTATAAAATGGAATGGTGCTTCTAAAAATGAGCAGCCTCTTGCTTTTGTTGGCAAAGGCGTAACTTTCGACACTGGCGGAATTTCAATTAAGCCGTCGCAAAATATGGAAGACATGAAAACTGACATGGCGGGAAGCGCTGTGGTGGTTGGTTTGCTTCGTTGTTTGGCGCAAAGAAAAGCTAAAGTTAATGTGGTTGGCGTGATTGGTTTGGTTGAAAACATGCCTTCTGGAACCGCGCAAAGGCCCGGAGACGTTGTGCGTTCAATGTCGGGACAAACTATTGAAGTGATCAACACTGACGCGGAAGGAAGGTTGGTTTTATCTGATGCTTTGCATTATACTAACACAAAATTTAAACCAAAATTTATTGTTGATTTGGCCACTCTAACCGGCGCAATTATTGTTGCCTTGGCTGATGTTTATTCTGGATTATTTTGCAATGATGATGAGTTAGCTAAAGAAATTGAAAATTGTGGCAAAGCAGTGGGAGAGCCAGCTTGGCGCTTGCCAATTGGTGAAGAATATGACGAAATGATCAATTCTGACATTGCTGACATGAAAAATGTTGGCTCAGGAAGAGGCGCTGGAAGCATTACGGCGGCGCAGTTCTTAAAAAGATTTGTTGGACAAACTAAATGGGCGCATCTTGACATTGCTGGTGTTGCTTGGAAAGGCAAGGGCGATGCTTTGGCGGTTAAAGGTGCAACTGGTTATGGTGTGAGGCTTCTCAATGAATTAGTTAGAAAATACGAAAAATAAAACCCTTACCTTATGAAACTCAAAAATTTAATTTTATTATTATCACTTTCTTCTTGTGCTGTGGTTAATCCTCCTGCTGGTCCAGGGCTTTTTCACACTAATGTTAAAGAATTGGTTTTTTATGATCCGTCTGTGTTGCCAAACAGTGAAATTGTCACTTGTGGTGAAAATATCATGGGTTTATTTTCTTTTGGTGACAATGGCATAGCCAATTTAAAGGCGAGAGCAAAATTTGATAAAATTGCTTCAATTGAAAGAACTTATGAAAGTGTGTTTGTGTTTTACGCCAAATCATGCTTAGTTACCAAAGGAAAAATTATTGTTAATAAGGACAAAATTTAATGAAGAAATTAGTTATAACTGGTGGAAAAAGGCTGGTGGGTGAAGTGCAAATTTCTGGAGCAAAAAATGCTACACTGCCTTTAATGGTGGCCTCAATTTTGACTGCCGAAAAATTGACTTTGACCAACATTCCTCATGTTTCAGACATTTCAACCATGGCCAATTTATTGGAAAATCTTGGCATTGAAATTGGTCTTGATGGTTTGGATCCTGAATTTGGCAATCAAGGACGCGCTTTGGTTTTAAATGCTAAAAACATTTCTAATCCTGTTGCGCCATATGAGTTGGTGCGCAAAATGCGTGCTTCAATTTTTATTCTTGGGCCTTTGCTTGCAAGGCTTGGTAAGGCAAAAGTTTCGCTTCCTGGAGGATGCGCCATCGGAACTCGTCCAGTTGATTTGCACTTAAAAGCGATGGAGAAATTGGGTGCTAAAATTGAGCTGGTTGGTGGTTATGTTGAAGCATCAACGCCTAACGGATTGAAAGGTGCGGAGATAAATTTTGAAAAAGTTTCAGTTGGTGCAACTGAAAATGCCATGATGGCGGCAAGCCTTGCTCGTGGCGATAGCGTGATTAACAATGCGGCTTGCGAGCCTGAAATTATTGATTTGGCGAAATGCTTAAACGCCATGGGGGCAAAGATTGAAGGGGCAGGAACTTCACAAATAAAAGTGCAGGGTGTTGATTCGCTTCATTCTGCAAGGCATGCTGTGGTTGCCGACCGCATTGAAGCTGGAACTTACGCAATTGCGGCAGGAATTACTGGTGGTGCCATTACGCTAAGCGGCCTTGAAATGTGGGTGCTGCGTGGTTTTAAGGAAGAGCTTGAAAAAGCTGGTTTGAAAATTACGGAAGTTGGTCCGAAAAAAATTGAAGTCAGGCGTGATGCTGATGAAATCAAAGCGGTCAGCGTTTCAACCCATCCTTTTCCCGGTTTTCCAACTGACATGCAAGCGCAATTCATGTCGCTGATGAGCATAGCAAATGGCACTTCTACTATTGAGGAAAATATTTTTGAAAATCGTTTCATGCATGTTTTGGAATTGGTCAGAATGGGCGCTAACATTGAATCTCACAGCAATATCGCTGTAATTAAAGGGGTTAAAAAATTAACTGGTGCGGAAGTTATGGCGACCGACTTGCGCGCTTCTGTATCAATGGTTTTAGCTGGGTTAGTTGCTGAAGGACAAACCGTGATCAATCGTCTTTATCACTTAGAAAGAGGATATGAAAGATTGGCGGAAAAGCTGATTAATTGTGGTGCTGATATTAAAATTTTATATTAATTTCGAAGAAAAATGTTTTCATTTATTGCAAAAAAAATTTTTGGATCAGTTAATGATCGCACCATCAAAGCACTAGCACAAGAAGTTGCTCAAATCAATGCTTTAGAGCCGCAAATTGCTGCACTTTCTGATGATCAATTAAAAGCAAAAACTGTCGAATTTAAAGAGCGTTTGCAAAATGGAGCAACTCTTGATTCATTGCTTCATGAGGCTTTTGCTGTGGTTCGTGAAGCATCAAAACGTGTTTTAAATATGCGCCATTTTGATGTGCAATTAATTGGTGGTATGGCTTTGCATCATGGCAAAATTTCAGAAATGAAAACTGGCGAAGGAAAAACGCTGGTTTCTACACTTCCTTGTTATTTGAATGCCTTGAGTGGCAAAGGTGTGCATGTGGTAACTGTAAATGATTATCTTGCCAAGCGTGACGCCGCTTGGATGGGAAAGATTCACGAATTTCTTGGTTTAACTGTTGGTTGCATCACCAACGAAATCACGGAAGAAGAGCGTAAAATTGCTTATAATTGTGACATAACTTACGCCACAAATAATGAGCTGGGCTTTGATTATTTGCGCGACAATATGAAATTTTCCTCAGAGCAAATGGTGCAAAGGGGACACAATTTTGCAATTGTTGATGAAGTTGATTCAATTTTGATTGATGAAGCGCGCACGCCGCTGATTATTTCAGGGCCGACTAATGATAATTCAAAATTATATGAAGAAATTAATCATTTTGTTTTGAAATTAAATGCGGCGGATTTTCAGTTGGAAGAAAAAGAGCGCGGCGTTTTCTTGACTGAAACTGGA
This sequence comes from uncultured Rhizobium sp., assembly GCA_964580715.1. Taxonomy (GTDB): domain Bacteria; phylum Pseudomonadota; class Alphaproteobacteria; order Rickettsiales; family UBA1997; genus UBA2645. The sequence goes on from CAZOKU010000047.1 coordinate 5,504, forward strand.
ATGGAGCATGTTGAAAAAATGCTAAAAAATTCTGGTCATATTAAAGAAAATTCTTCGCTTTATGATCCGTCACACATTTCTTTGGTGCACCACGTCAATCAAGCTTTGAAGGCCCATAAAATTTTTAGAAATGAAATTGATTACATCATTAAAGATGGCGCAATTGTTTTGATTGATGAATTTACAGGGCGAATGCAAGAAGGAAGGCGCTTTTCTGATGGCTTGCATCAAGCGCTTGAAGCAAAAGAAGGGGTGAGAGTTAGAAATGAAAACCAAACTTTAGCTTCAATAACTTTCCAAAATTATTTCCGTTTATACAAAAAACTTTCAGGCATGACTGGAACTGCCTTAACCGAAGCGGTTGAATTTGAAGAAATTTATAATTTGAAAGTGGTGGAAATTCCAACCAACCGTGCAATTTCTAGGGCTGATGAAGATGATGAAATTTATAAAAATGAAAAAGGAAAATATGATGCAATCATCGCTTCAATCAAAGAAGCACATGCTAAAAAACAGCCGATTTTGGTTGGAACTGTAAGCATTGAAAAGTCGGAACATCTTTCCAAATTGTTGAAAGCACATAAATTGCCGCATAGTGTTTTGAATGCGAAATATCACGAAAAAGAAGCGGAAATTATTGCTTTAGCTGGTGTTCCAGGTGCAATCACGATTGCAACCAACATGGCAGGACGAGGCACTGACATCATGCTTGGTGGCAATCCTGATGTGATGTTAAAAAATGGTCACTCAAATGAAGAAGTTGAAAATAACAAAAAAATTGTGATTGCTGCAGGTGGGCTTTATGTTTTAGGAACTGAGCGCCATGAAAGTCGCAGAATTGACAATCAATTGCGCGGAAGATCTGGCAGACAGGGTGACCCTGGAAAATCAAAATTCTATTTGTCGCTGGAAGATGATTTGATGCGAATTTTTGGTTCAGAAAAATTGCAATCAGTTTTGTCGAGTCTTGGTTTAAAAGATGACGAAGCAATTACTCATCCGTGGATCACCAAAACTCTTGCTGGTGCGCAGCATAAAGTTGAGATGCGCAACTATGAAATCAGAAAAAATTTATTAAAATATGATGATGTGATTAATCATCAACGAAAAGCGATTTTTGCGCTGCGTAATGAAGTGATTTCAAGTGATGATATTTCTGCGAAAATAAAAGGTTTTGTAAAGCAGATAAATCAAGAGCTGGTGGAAGATTGTATTCCAAAAAATTCTTATCCAGAACAATGGGAAAGCGCTTTGCTTGCCAAAGAAATTTTCAGAATTTATGGTATTAAATCTGACATTGAAAGTGAAAGTAAAAAAGAAGGTGTAACAGAAAAAGAAATTTTACATTTTGTTGAAGTTGCAGTTTCTGAACTTTTTGCGGCAAAAGAAAATTTATATGGCACAGATGTCATCAGGCAAATTGAAAAACAGATTTTTTTAATCACGCTTGACTCAGAATGGAAAGATCATCTTTTGTCTTTAGATAAATTGCGCTATGGAATCAACCTTCGGGCCTATGCACAAAAAGATCCGCTGATTGAATATAAACGCGATGCTTTCAATTTGTTTGAAGAAATGATGCTTCGAATTGAAGAGCAAGTTGTGTCACGCCTGTCTCATATGCAAATCAATCTTTCTGAAGGTGAAGATGGCTTGAACTTAATTGCACATGCTCCAAAACAAAGAACTTATGAAGGCAGAAATGATGTGGCTTTCATTCAAAGTGAAGCAAAAAATTCAGTGCAATCAAAAACTCCGCTTAAAACCAATTTCAGCGCTTCCGAAAGAGACCCGAGCAACCCCGCAACTTGGGGCAACGTTGGCCGCAACGAGCCTTGCCCTTGCGGAAGCGGGAAGAAGTTTAAGCAATGTCACGGATAAATTATTTAAGTTAATATGAGAGGAGTAATAGCATGGTTTTTAAAACCATCTAATATTTTTAAAAGATCTGTTACAGGAATTCCATTTCAAGAATATTCACATCAAAGAAAACCACAACCGCTGGCCTTTTCTAGTGTTGCACAATATTGCGAAGGGATTAAAGAATATAACAAAGAAGCAAAAGAAAATTTAGAATTTGCGGAATATTTAAGAAAAAAAATAAGAAATCTTGATAATGGCAGGCATGCTGGTGAAGCAGAGACTAGAAAGGAAATTGTCGGCAGATATTATGAAGCTTACATAGAAATTGCTAATCAAATTGAAAATGGTGAAATCAGAGAAAGTTCTGTTGTTGGTGATATAAAAATTTTTCGCGTAGAATCTTCAAAGGAAGAGGCTAAAGGTGTTGCCGTGATTGCTAAGAAGGGTGATCAAGTGGTGGGCAGAATGTTTATTGCTCGCGGCACTTACCATGATCATCTGTCAATTTTATCGGTAAAAAATAATGTTGAAGGATATTCACAAATGACTTTGCTTCTAAATATGCTGGAAAGCTATCTTGATGTTAAGGAAAGCGAGGAAATAAAATCAAGAATGATCATTCGTTCTTGTATAGGTGATTATGATCCTTCAATCCGTGATATTTCAGGAGGTGGACACTTTTCATCCGAAGCAAATAATTTAAAAACTTTAACTGCAGAAAAACTATGTAATGTTGTGTACAGACGTGTGAGCGAAGAAAATATAATAAAAAGAATCCCGACAACAAGCCCAGCAATACAAGATGATGGGTTAAAGAAAGTTTTGATGCAAGCAAAAGATTCGACCATGATTTAATAATAGTTGCTAGAATCTATTGTTTTAGGATAGGAAGGATTTTATATAAAATTTTAAGTATTATTCACTTAATAGGTTTTTAATATTATGTTTGAGTCCTATTCCTATTTATGCTTCGACAAGCTATGATATGACATCGAGAAAAAACAATTAAGTTAACATTGCGAAATTTTAAATTGTGAGTTTTTTTAAAAGATTGTAATATTATATTTTAGTTTTATAATGACCACAGCTGCTGTTCTTAACAGCGATTTTCCTCATTTTTTAAGTAACAAGTTCTCATGGCTTTTCGCTTTGACGTTAAATTGCAATTAAATTCCTATGATTGCCCTTGTTGCTGCTGTGTTCGATGTATTGGGGCTTAGAGCCGAGGTTTTTAAAAATAATCTGAAAATTTTTATAGCCTTTAAATGAATGCCCCTGTGGCTCTGTTTTGTTCTTCATTACTATAATGGCACTTTCGCAAATCAAACTTTTCGTCGAACTTTTCGCAATTATATTTTTTTTGAAACGCACGTACGTCTAGTACGCTTACCTTTCAAAAAAAATATAATCACAAAAATTTCTTAGAAAATTTTGATTTGCGACAGTGCCATAATCTGTTTTTAAAAAAATAATATGTCAAATAATTCAATTTTTTCCTTGTTTAGAGGCACTGTCGTAAATCAATTTTTTCGTCGAATTTTTTACAATTCTGATTTTTTTCAAACGCACGTACATTTAGGTACGCTTACCTTTGAAAAAAATCAGAATCACAAAAACTTCTTAGAAAAAATTGATTTACGACAGTGCCTCAGAAAACAAGCTGTCGCGCCTAAAAAAGCCATGATTAACAACATTTTTGAAGCAGTGGGTGACACTGCAATTGTCAAGGTTAAAACGGCTATTCCTGATTTAAATATTTTTGCAAAGCTCGAATTTATGAATCCGAATGGATCAGTGAAAGATCGAATTGTGAAATTTATTTTGGATAAGGCGAAAAAAGACGGTTTGATTAAGCAAAATTCAACGATTGTTGAGGCAAGCTCTGGCAACACTGGAATTGCTGTGGCTTCTTATGCGGCGGCAAATGGCTTGAAGGCGATAATTGTGATTTCTAATAAAATGTCGCAAGACAAAATTGAAACAATTCGCGCTTTTGGGGCAAAAGTTATTGTGGTTGAGGCCAATGTTGCAGCGGATGATGTTAATTCTTATTATCAAGTTGCTAAAAGAATTGCGGGAGAGACTGCGGATTCTTTTTATATCAATCAATATCACAATCTAGATAACAGTTTAGCGCATTATCATTTGACTGGCGCTGAAATTTATCAGCAAATTAAAGCCAGTGGCAAGAAATTTGCGGCGATTTTTATTGGAATTGGCACCTCGGGCACAATTTCTGGTGTTGCAAAATATGTTAAAGAACGCGATCCTTCGATTAAAATTGTTGGTGTGGACACTTATGGGTCAATACTGGAGCATTATTTCAAAACTGGAGAAATTGCCAATGATGCAAAAATCTATGCAGTTGAAGGAATTGGCGAAGATATGATTCCCGAAAATTTTGATAAAACTGTTATTGACGACATCATCAAAACCAACGATCTAGAAAGCTTTGAAGCGGCAAGAAGGTTGGCATTTAACGACGGAATATTTGCTGGCGGAAGCTCGGGCGCTGCAATTGCTGGGGTTGAAAAATATAGCGCTTTGCATGGCTTAAAAGGGAATGTTTTGACCATTTTGCCAGATTCTGGTGCGAGATATTTGTCTAAATTTCATTCGCAAAAGTGGTTTGATCAATTTAAAAAAAATTTTAATTCTTAAATATTTATGTCAAAAGATTTTACAAAACTTCGTTTTAACACTAAAGTTATCATGGCTGGAAATGAGGCGGATAAAGAAACTGGCGCGGTTACGGCGCCAATTTATATGACCAGCACCTTCAAGCAAAAATCACCTGGTGTTACTTATGGTTATGAATATACCAGAAGCCACAATCCAAGCAGAACAAGGCTGGAAGAGTCTTTAGCTGCGCTTGAAAATGGCAAATATGCTGTGGTAACTTCTTCTGGGCTTGCCGCAGAAAGCTTGGTGGTGCAGGCTTTGGAGGAAGGATCAACAATTCTTGCTTCTGATGATGCTTATGGTGGAACTTACCGACTTTTTACCAAAGTTTTTCCAAACAGGTTAAATTATATTTTTGCTGACTTCACTGACTTTTCTAAGCTTGAGGAAGTTTTTAAAAGCAAAAAAATTGACGCAATTTGGATTGAAAGCCCGACTAATCCGATGCTCAAAATTGTTGATATTTTTGAAATAGCAAAATTAGCAAAAAAATATAATGCCATTTTTATTGTTGATAACACTTTTGCCACACCTTACGCACAGCGTCCGCTTGAGCTTGGTGCTGACATCGTCATTCATTCTTTAACTAAATATTTAAACGGACACAGCGATGTTGTGGCTGGAGCAATTATTTTAAATGATAAAAAATTTTATGATAAATTATGGTTCTTGCAAAACGCCACTGGCCCTTCGCAATCGCCGTTTGATTCATGGTTGGTTTTGCGCGGAATTAAAACTCTGGCAATTCGCATGGACCGACATCAAGAAAATGCTTTTAAAGTTGCGGAGTTTTTAAGCGCTCATAAAAAAGTTGAAAAAGTGTTTTACCCAGGCCTTGCTTCTCACCCACAGCATCATATCGCAAAAAAACAAATGAAAAATTTTGGCGGAATGGTGACGTTTTTTATTAAAGGCGGACTGGTAGAATCTGAAGATTTTTTAAAGAAGCTGCAAGTTTGGACATTGGCCGAAAGCCTTGGCGGAGTAGAAAGTTTGGTCGATCATCCAGCAATTATGACCCACGCGTCTGTACCCAAAGAAATTCGCCAAGAATTAGGAATTGAGGATAATTTAATCAGACTGTCAGTTGGGATTGAAGACGCGGATGATTTGATTGAAGATTTGGCCCGAGCGTTGGGGTAGGTT
>CAZOKU010000048.1:0-10574 GCA_964580715.1 uncultured Rhizobium sp.
TAACTGGCGAAACCAGAACCATGCGCAGCAAAGAAGACGCCATGGATTATCGCTATTTTCCAGACCCAGACCTTCCACCACTCATCTTAACACAAGATTTTGTCGACCAAATCAAAGCCTCACTTCCAGAGCTGCCAAACGCCAAGAAAGAACGCTTCATTAATGATCTAAAAATCAGCGAATATGATGCTGGTGTGATCACAGCTGACGCTGAAATTTCTGAATATTTTGAAAAATTAATCAAAAAACACGAAGCAAAATTATGCGTCACTTGGCTTACAGTTGAGCTTTTAGGCCGCATGAACAAACTTGGAATTAATTTTGAAAATTTAAAAATTTCCGCCGAATCTTTAAGCGAACTTTTAGACTTTATTAAAAGTGGTGAAATTTCTGGAAAAATTGCCAAAGACGTTTTAGACGCCATGTTTGAAACTGGCGAAACTGCCGCTAAAATCATTGAATCTAAAGGCTTAAAGCAAGTTTCTGATTCTTCTGCAATTGAAAAAATTATCGCTGAGGTAATTGCCGCAAATGACAAACAATTCGCGCTTTACAAAGCGGGAGATGAAAAATTACACGGATTTTTTGTCGGCCAAGTCATGAAAGCAAGCCGCGGCCAAGCCAACCCGCAGATGGTCAATGAATTGCTTAAGAAATTTAAAAATTCTTAAAAACGCCAATTCCAAACCAAAATTTTTTATCTTTTCTTCCTACGCTTCGCTTCTTTAGCTGCGTTTTTTTCTGCTTCTGCTTTTTCAGCAATTAATTCTTGCAAAGTGTCAAATGCATGGGGCAACCATTTTTGTGGATCATCAGATTTGCTATATTCTATAACTTCTTTGACTACAAAAATTGTTTCTTCGTCTGGAGCAAGCAATTTTGCGACTTCTGGTCTTTTATTAAATTTCAGTGAACCAACCACAGCATCATCTCCAGATTTCAGCAAGAAATTATTATCCTTAACCTCCATCGCTTTAATCACATCAATTTCTTCAGGCGCAAGGCTAAAAGTTTCTTCATATAATTCACAATCGCGATCTGGCATATAAATGTTGGACGCAATGTTTTTACTAATGTCTGAAAATAAGCTGCTGTGGGAAAGTTCCTTAGCGTTTGCGGCAGTTAAAATTACCACCGCATTTTGTTCTTTTAAGCGCAATAAAATATCTCTAAATTTTGGCGCCATCACAACGTTATCCAGCAACTGCCAAGCCTCATCAAGCACAATAATCGTCGGCTTTCCATCTAAACTGCTTTCAATTTTGTGCAAAAGATAATTAACTATCGGAATTAAAATCGGTTTTTGATTTGCAATCAATGAGCAATCAAACGCCGTCATCATGCTAGAAGATTTTTTCTCAATATCTGCGCCAAAAATATGGCCCAGTTTTTCACCATTCCAAATTTTTAATTTTTGATAAATTCTTGCGGTTTTTGGTGTGTTAAAAATTTCTGTTGCTGATTTAAAATTTTTAACATTTGAAGCAAAAATACGATCAATTGCTTCTGGAATAAGATCCAACTCATTTTGCGCAATCGGATCTTTAGAAAAAATCACCAAACTTTTGATGAAATCAATTAAGAAAGTTCTTTGTGCAGCATTTTGCGGCAAAGAAAAAGGATTCAAGGTTAAAAATTCCGCATCATCTTTATCATCCAAACCAAGCTTGTGATATGTGTAAGGAAAGCCTTTGATAAAAAATTTCAATGAACTATCAAAATTAAAATAAAATATTTTTGGCTGAAATTTTTGTGATTGCGCAAGTATAAAATTTAAAAAATGATGTCTGCCATTTTCCTTAGAGCCAACTATGATGCTGTGGCATAATGATCCGTGATAAAAATTAAAGAAATATGGCGTATCCAGCACCGTTCTTAAAACTGTCACCGCCCCACCCCATTTTCCATAAATCAAACCAGCAGGAAAATTGTGCAGCGAGGCAAAACCAGCAATATGACGCCTGTCGATGATTTTTTGACGACGCAAAAAGAAAAAATTTCCCGGCAATTGTGACCAAAAACAATGCTCTAAAAAAACATCTTCTCTTACCAAGGCTAAACCTATAGAATAAAAGCGTTCGAGCAAATTATTTATGTCTTTTTCTAATTCTTCTTGATTGTTGCTAATCAACATAATTGTGGTTTGCAACTTGCCATAGCCTGTGATTTCATTGTCTCTTTCCTCCATAAAACCATCCGAACCCGTGATTTGACGCATCTCAACATCGCCACTAATATCGAAAATGTGGTCTTGATATTCATATATTTCCAATTCTTTTTTTGAAAAAGAAAAATCAAAAGACTGAGTAATAATAAATTCAAAAGGAAGTTGTAAAACCCCATCCAGCAAGTCAACCGGAATTTCCTGATATTCCTTCAGCGACATCATCGAAGCAAAATTTTTGTTGTTATAACCAACAACCTCTAGCTCACGATTGCCAAAAAATAATTTGTGACTAGCCAAATCATCCGCGATATCATTTGCTGAGACAGGATAATATTCTTCATATAAATTCACAATTTTGCCAAAAAATCGCATTGGCTCGGAATATATCACATCATTTTTTTCATATAAGCCAAGCAGCTTTCCGCCATAATCTTTCAAACTTTCCAAGATATTTCCAACCACATCAGAAAGCTGATTGTGAGCATTTTGTAAAAATTCTTTATTTAATGATTTAGTCGCCGAATAAGAAAATGTTCGCATAAATGCTTGAAAATTCTTAATCGAAGTGTCTAACCCTTCAATAATTACAGTGATATAAAGCTCATTTACATATTGATTTTGCCAGTCATTTTCTTCATCCCAAGCTTGATTGATTTTGGCAGCAAAAAGATCGCTAAATTCACCTTCTGGAAGAATGTTTTTTTTACGCCTTAAAGTGCTAAACCAAAAAGCAAAATTACCATCTTTAACATATTCGCCAATTGCCGAACGCACCACATCACGAAGCGAAATTATTTCTGAAGTAGCAGAACTATTATGAAAACCCGTAACTCTGATAATTTGCAACAATTCACCATTTTTGGTTAAAATGGTGTTTGGATCATAATGACAAACATAGGGGATAAAGTCTTGATCGGGCTTTTTTGCCGCCAACTTTTCCTTGCCGTTTTTAGATTTTTTTAGAAATTTTTCAAATAAAAAATTCATCTTTTGTCAATTTCAACATAGTCTCTTTTTACATGTCCAGTGTATAATTGGCGCGGTCTGCCAATTTTAAACGCTGGATCTTCAATCATTTCTTTCCACTGCGAAATCCACCCCGCAGAGCGCGCAATAGCAAAAATAACGGTAAAAAGATTGGTTGGAATTCCTAGTGCTTTGTAAATAATGCCAGAATAAAAATCGACATTTGGAAATAATTTGCGCGAAATAAAATATTCATCATTCAAAGCAATTTTTTCTAATTCAACCGCAATATCAAGCAGCGGATCTTTAATTCCAAGCTCGCCTAAAACCTCATCGCAAGATTTTTTAAGCACCGCCGCACGTGGATCATAATTTTTATAAACGCGGTGACCAAAGCCCATCAAGCGGAACGGATCATTTTTGTCTTTTGCACGTTTTATAAATTCTGGAATACGATCTTTACTGCCAATTTCTTGCAACATTTCAATCACTTCCTCATTAGCCCCACCATGAGCTGGCCCCCACAGTGAAGAAATTCCCGCGCCAATACAAGCAAAAGGATTTGCACCACTCGAGCCCGCCAAACGCACTGTTGAAGTTGAAGCATTTTGTTCATGATCAGCATGTAAAACCAAAATCATTTCCATCGCTTTAGCAATCACTGGGCTAACTTTATGTGGATTGTTTGGGCGATCAAAAAGCATGTGCAAGAAATTTTCTGCAAAGCCATATTCCTTGTTTGGATACATAATCGGCTCGCCAATTGAATATTTGTAAGCCATCGCCGCCAAAGTTGGCATTTTAGAAATGATCTTATAAACCACGTCCATTCTGCCTTCAGGAGTATCCACATGCATGGTTTCGTGATAAAAAGCAGAAAGTGAAGCAACTGCACCAACCAAGATCGCCATTGGGTGCGCGCGCCTTGGAAAGCCACGATAAAGAATGCCAATTTGCTCGTGAACCAACATGTTTTTGATGATTCCGCTTCTAAATTCCTTATATTGCGAGGCTGTCGGAAGCTCGTGATTAAGCAGCAAATAAGCCACTTCCAGATATTCACTTTTTTTTGCCAATTCTTCAATTGAATAGCCGCCATGCCTTAATATGCCTTGATCACCATCAATAAAAGTTATTTTTGATTCACAAGAAGCAGTTGAAAGAAAGCCTGGATCATAAGTGAACATGCCGCTTTCCTTGTAAAGAGCAGATATGTCAATCACGTCTTGCCCAACCGTAGCTTTACGGATTGGGAAGTTAATTTCTTTGCCATTTGGCAATGTAAGCTTGGCGCTGTAGTTTTCAGTCACAAAAAAGAGGGTTGATTAGTCTGTTTAATATAAATACAATACAAATTAGTGTTGATCAGACACTTCTTTTTTTCAAGGAAAATCCTTAAACAAAACATGAATTCTTTAGGTTTTAACAAACCAGAAAAAGATACCAAAATTGTAGTTGCAATGTCAGGTGGCGTTGACTCTTCAGTTGTTGCTTGCCTGCTTAAAGAACAAGGCTATGACGTAGTCGGAATCACGCTACAGCTTTATGACATGGGCGAGGCTTTAAAAAAGAAAAACGCTTGTTGCGCTGGCACTGACATTATGGATGCCAAAAAAGTTGCCCAAAAATTCAACTTTCCACATTACATTTTAAATTATCAAAATTTATTTCAAGAATCCGTAATCGACAATTTCGCCGACAGCTATTTGCAAGGCGAAACGCCAATTCCTTGCATCGAATGCAATAAATCAGTTAAATTTCGCGATTTAATGAAAGTGGCGCGCGACCTTGGTGCAGATGCTTTAGCAACGGGGCATTACGTTCAGCGCAAAATCGGAAAAAGCGGCAAAGCTGAGTTACACAAAGCAATTGACGACAGCAAAGACCAAAGCTATTTCCTTTTTGCCACCTCTTATAACCAACTTGATTTTTTGCGCTTTCCTTTAGGCCACAGCACCAAGGAACAAACCAGAGCAGAGGCTTTAAGACTTGGTCTTGAAATCGCACAAAAACCTGATTCACAAGACATTTGCTTTGTGCCAAATGGCGATTATGCAGCCGTGATCAGACGCCATCGCCCTTCTGCTTTCAAAGAAGGAAATTTTGTTCATTTTGAAAATGGCAAAATTTTAGGAAAACATGAAGGCATCATAAATTTCACTTTAGGACAACGCCGCGGCCTTGGCATTTCTTATCCCGAGCCTCTTTACGTTATCAAAATTGACCCCCAGCAAAACATCGTTTTTGTTGGTGAAGAAAAATTTTTACAAAATCATAAATTCAAAATTCGCGACATCAATTATCTAGCTTCCGACATTGATCAAAACTCAATCATTGAAGCAAAAGTTAGGCTTCGCTCTAATCACGAAGAAGAACCCGCAACAATTAAAATTCTGGACAATAATGAAGCTGTGGTAGAAATGAAATCAATGACCCGCGCCATCACACCTGGTCAAGCTTGCGTGATTTATCAAGATTCTCGCGTCCTTGGCGGCGGCTGGATTACCAAAGAGATTGAATAAATAATTTTTGATTTTATATTTCAATTTATGAAAACTCTTGAACTGCTAAAACAAAACCGCGAAAAAATTTACAAAATCGCTGAAAAATACGGTGTTTCCAACATCCGCGTTTTCGGCTCGGTTGCCCGTGGCCAAGAGAAGAAAGGCTCGGATGTTGATTTACTGGTAAAAGTTACTAATTATAAGAAATACTGCGTTGGAGCATTCATGCGAAATCTTTTTCAGGAAGAAATGGAAAAAATGCTACACCGCAAAGTTGATGTTATAACCGAAAAAAGTTTACATCCTTTGTTAAAAAATGAAATCACCACCACAGCTAAACCATTATGAAACGCGACTTAACATATTTAAATCATATCTTAGAATCTATTCAAAAAACTGAAAGATTTGTTAAATATCGAAATAAAAAAGAAATAGATCAAGAAATGGTTGAAGCAGCAATAATGAGAGAATTACAAACTATGGCTGAATCAACACAAAGGCTTTCTAAATCTTTAAAATTAAGTGTTACCGATATTCCATGGCACTCTTTATCTGGTTTTAGAAATGTATTAGTACATGATTACCTTGGAATTGATATTAAAACCATCTATAAATCAATAAAAGATGACCTACCCAAACTAAAAAAACGAGTAAAAAAAATGATCGAATTTTTAGAAAAAAAGGAACATAATTAAAATATTTTTAATCTTTAACTTGAAAACATGACAAATCAATCTTTCGACGTAGTAGTAATTGGCGGTGGGCCAGGCGGATATGTTGCGGCAATTCGTGCTGCTCAACTTGGGCTTAAAACCGCTTGTGTTGAAAAAAGAAAAACCTTAGGTGGAACCTGCTTAAATGTTGGTTGCATTCCATCAAAAGCATTGCTGGAAATTTCACATAAATTTCATGATGCCGCGCACCAGTTTGAGAAATTGGGAATTAAAATCTCCGAACCAAAAATTGATATAGAGAAGCTTCTGCAAAACAAAAACGAAATAATTTCTGGCCTAACCCAAGGCATTGCTGGATTGTTCAAAAAAAATAAAGTTACTTCAATTGAAGGACTTGGAAGTTTCTTAGATAAAAACACGCTTGAAGTTACAAAATCAGACGGCTCTAAGGAAAAAATCACTTCTAAATATTTTATAATCGCAACTGGATCAGAAGTTACCAAACTTCCAGGCGTTGAAATTGACGAAAAAATCATCATCTCTTCAACTGGCGCACTTGAACTTACAAAAGTTCCACAAAAAATGATCGTGATCGGCGCTGGTGTCATCGGCCTTGAAATGGCTTCGGTTTGGGGCAGATTTGGCGCCGAAATTGAAGTGGTTGAATATCTTGATAAAATCACTCCTGCAATGGATGCTGAAGTTTCCAAAAATTTCCAAAGACTTCTAGAAAAACAAGGCTTCAAATTCCGTCTTGCAACCAAAGTTATCTCTGTAAAGAAAGAAAAAACTGGTGCAAAAGTTGAAATTGAATCAGTTGCCGACGGCAAAAAAGAAACTCTTTCAGCCGACATTGTTCTTGTTGCAATCGGACGCCGCCCCAACACCGACGGCCTTGGCCTTGATAAAGTTGGAATCAAAACCAACCAACGCGGCTTCATCGAAAACGATCATTTAAAAACTAATGTTGAAAATATTTTCGTAATTGGTGACGTCACAACTGGCCCAATGCTTGCTCACAAAGCTGAAGATGAAGGTGTTGCAGTTGCTGAAATTATCGCTGGTCAAAAAGGCCACGTAAATTACGACGTAATTCCAAGCGTAATCTACACTTATCCCGAAGTTGCCTCTGTTGGAAAAACTGAAGAAGAATTAAAATCAGCGGGAATTTCTTATAAAGTCGGCAAATTTGCAATGATGGCAAATTCAAGAGCCCGTGCCACTTTTGACTCTGAAGGTTTTGTAAAAATTCTTGCTTGCGCCAAAACTGATCGCATCCTAGGCGCTCACATCATCGCCCGCGAAGCTGGAAACACCATCCACGAAATCGCGGTTGCCATGGAATTTGGCGGCTCTGCAGAAGACATAGCAAGAACCTGCCACGCCCACCCAACCTATAACGAAGCGGTTAAAGAAGCCGCTCTGGCGGTTGATAAAAGGCCGATTCATTCTTAAAAAAACTCGGTGTCATGCTGAGCTTGTCGAAGCATGTGTTAAGCCAATGCTGGGCGGAATTTGTAATTCCGCCACACCATTCATGCAACACTTTAGAAGTGAAATTCACTTCCGTTGCCAGTCAGAGTCTCTGACTCTGGCCTAACTACTCATATCTTCTTATCCTTCCAAAATTTGATTAAAGAAACAACTTTTTTCACCCGTGTGACAAGCCGCACCCTTCTGCCGCACTTTCAGCAATATCACATCAAAATCACAATCAGCTGCAATTTCAATCACTTCTTGCAAATGACCCGAAGTTTCGCCCTTCTTCCACAGCGCCTTTCGCGAGCGCGAGAAATAAGTGGCAAATTTAGTTTTAATCGTAATTTCCAAACTTTCCTGATTCATCCAAGCCATCATTAAAACTTGACCACTGTCATAATCCTGCGCGATTGCTGGAATCAGGCCATTTTCATTAAATTCTAATTTTTGAATAATCTCTTTCATAAGCTTGATAATTAAGCATTGCGACAATATTATGACAATATAATTTAACAATTTAACGAAAACAAATCATTTAATGATCACTTGCACTAGACGCATTGAGTTTGACGCCGCTCACAGAATTATCAACCACGAAAGCAAATGTAAATTGCTGCACGGCCATCGCTATGCTTTGGAAGCTAGCTTTGTTGCAGAAAATCTTGATGACTTGGGTCGCGTAATCGACTTTGGCGAAATTTATTCACTGCTCGGCACTTGGATCAACGACAATCTCGACCACAACACCATTCTTTCAATTAAAGACAAAAAACTCGGCGACAAAATTTCTGAAGAAACTGGACAAAAAATTTTTTATATCAATGAAAACCCTACAGCAGAAAACATCGCCAAATATATTTTTGAAGAAATTTGCCCAAAAATTTTTGCTAATAAAAAAGTTAAATGCACTAAAATAAAACTCTATGAAACGCCAAATTGCTATGTCGAACTTGCATAATTTTCAATATCGCATTTACTACGAAGACACCGACGCTGGTGGAATCGTTTACTATGCCAATTATTTAAAATTTTTCGAACGCGCCAGAACTGATTTCCTGCGTTCACAAAACATCTCACAATCTGATTTAAAACAAAAAGAAAATCTGCTTTTTGTGGTTAGAAAATGCAACATCGAATATCTTTCTCCCGCAAGGCTTGACGACATAATCAACGTTTCAGTTGCGACTAAAGAAATTCGCAGCGCTTCAATAATTTTTCACCAAGAAATTAAAAGAAATGATGTAATTTTAACTCGCCTAGAAGTTGAAATCGTTTGCATTGAAAGTGACAATTCCAAACCCAAAAAAATTCCTGAATATATCAAAACCACTATAACTAAATAAACAAAATGTTTGAAAATTTCTCTGATAAAATAACCAAAATTTTTGATAAAATTGCTGGTAAAAAAACCATTACAGAAGATGATTTAAACGCCAGCATGCGCGAAATCAGAATCGCCCTGCTAGAAGCTGACGTGGCACTTCCAATCGCAAAAGATTTTATCGAAAAAGTAAAAAATGAAGCAATCGGACAACAAGTAATTTCAAGCATCTCGCCAAGTCAGATGATTGTAAAAATCGTTCACGATGAATTGGTAAAATTGCTCGGCAGTGAAAGATCTGAAATCAATTTTAACACTCGCCCTCCAGTTGTAATCCTCATGGTTGGTTTGCAAGCATCCGGAAAAACCACTACTTCTGGTAAATTGGCTCTTCGCTTAAAAAATAAAAATCATAAAAAAGTTTTACTAGCATCAGCGGACACTTACAGACCAGCAGCTCAACAGCAATTAGAAATTCTCGCAAAAAAAACCAACACCGACATCATTGAAATTATTGCAGGGCAAAATCCGCTTGAAATTGCCAAACGTGCAAAAAAACAAGCACTTGAGGGCGGCTATGACGTGTTGATTTTAGACACCGCAGGACGCATTCACATCAATGAAGAAATGATGCAAGAATTAATTGAAATCAAACAAATCCTCGAACCGTCAGAAATCTTACTCACAGTTGACTCAATGATCGGTCAAGATGCCGTAAATGTTGCCAAAATTTTTAATGAAAAACTGCAAATTACGGGAACAATTCTCACCCGTCTTGATGGCGACATGCGTGGTGGCGCGGCTTTAACCATGAAATCTGCCACCAATTGTCCTGTAAAATTTATTGGCGTTGGCGAAAAATTAGAAGAGCTCGAAGAATTTAACCCTGACCGCATCGCTTCCCGAATCATCGGCATGGGCGACGTAGTTTCTTTAGTTGAAAAAGCGCAAGAAGTTTTTGATGCAAAAGAAATGGAAAAAGCAGCAAAAAAATTGCAAAAAGGCCAATTTGATTTGGATGATCTGTTGTCACAAATTCAAAATATGAAAAAAATCGGCGGCATGAGCAAAATTTTGAATTTCCTTCCCGGAGTCAGCAAAATCAAAGATCAGCTTCACAAAATTCCTGACGCTGAAAAAGAAATTATCCGCCAAGAAGCCTTGATTTTATCGATGACCAAAAAAGAAAGAAGAAATCCTGACATTTTAAATTCTTCCAGAAAACATCGCATCGCAAAAGGCGCTGGAAGCACAATACAAGAGGTTAACCGCCTGCTTAAAAAATATAAACAAATGCAAAAAATGATCAAAAAAGTCGGCAAAATCGATCCAAAAAAAATGCAAGAAATGATGAATGATGAAAAATTTAAAAATATGATGTAAATCATTGCAAGACAAGAGCCACCTTAGCGCTGGAATCCACCTCAGTGCTGGGCGGAATTTGCAATTCCGCCCTATTGTCC
>CAZOKU010000049.1:0-10474 GCA_964580715.1 uncultured Rhizobium sp.
GCATTTTTACGATCTTCACAATAATAAATCACCCCTTGCAATATATAATTTTTTCCAGCATTTAATTTCGGCAATTTCATTTCTTTGTTTCTAACCGAATGCCAATCAAAACTGGCAATTAAATTAGCTTGGTGATCATCCAACATTTCTAAAAGATTAATAAAACTTGGCCCATGATCATTAATTTTCCAGCCGTTTTTTAAACTAATTTTCAGCACAATGTCAGCATCTGCTTTAACATTAACATCCTCAGATTTTTCAAGATTTGGCAAATATTCTAAAAATCCTTCTTTAGGAAATTTCAACGGCGGAATCACATCAAGCAACTCAACATTCATTTTATTTTTCTTATCGCGCGTCACAAGCAAAATGCGATTGTTGTTAGAATCTGCAATATAAAAATTTCCTGAAATTATTATAATTCCTTCTGGCTCATCAAACCTCACAGACTTAGGGTTTCCAACCGAATCACCACGTTTTCCTTCACCAATAAAATCGCTCAACTTTTTAGAAGCAAAATCATATTTACGAATCACATGATTAAAACTGTCAGAAATATATATTCCCGAATTATCAATTGCCAAACCAAGCGGATTCTGCATTAAAGCCTTATCTTTGTCACCTGATGCATGACCAAATTTTAATAAATCTTGCCCAATTAAAGTGTTAAGATTTCCTGATTCGTCAATAAAGCGCAGCGAGCTTGATTCTGCATCAAGGAAATATAATTTATGATTTGCCACTGCCATGTCAGCGGTTTGTGCTAAAGAATTATTTGGATATTTTCCATCAGCAATTCCTTCATTGCCATTTCCAGCTAAAACCGAAAGTTTTTGATCTTTTAAATCTAACAATAAAATTTGATTAGTGCCCGAATTAGCAATCGCAAGGGTTTCCTTGTTAGGAAAAAATTCCACATCATTTGGAGAATATAAACTAGCATCTTTAGCATCAACTTTTTCAGCAATCACCTCACCTCTTTGGCCATTTCCAACTAAAGTTGTAACTTTATTTTCATTAA
The DNA here is from genome assembly GCA_964580715.1 of uncultured Rhizobium sp. Taxonomy (GTDB): domain Bacteria; phylum Pseudomonadota; class Alphaproteobacteria; order Rickettsiales; family UBA1997; genus UBA2645. Next base: position 1,022 of record CAZOKU010000049.1, read on the forward strand.
AATCAATAACGCGCACCGCATGGTTTCCCGAATCAGCAACATAAAGTTTTCCAGCATCATAAAGCAATCCTCTAGGCATGCTAAAAGAAGCTTCAGCAAAATCACCATCAGCAAAACCATCTTTTCCAGAACCAATTCTTGCAATAATGCTTCCTGACATCGAGCTTACAATGATGTCGTTTCTGCCACTGTTAGAAATAAAAATTGCCGGGCCATGATGTGAGCCGAAATTAAAATTTGCACTGTAAGCCAGCTTAGTTGGAAAATCTAAAACTGTTCTGATAATGTCGTTTTTTTCCAGCGAAACAGCTAGAGGATTGCGGTTGATGCTATATTTGAATTTATTGATTAGTTTTTCAGTGCTGCTATATAGTTTTTTTGCCCCTTCTTCACCAGACAAAACTTTTGTCACATTACCATAGCCATTGATCAAAATAAATGTTGGCCATGCTTTTACTTGAAAATCGTTCCAAAGGCTAAGATCGGAATCGTCAATTACGGGATAGTTGATGTCATATTTTAGAATTGCTTTTCTAATCGCATCAGTATTTTTTTGGCTATCAAATTTTCCAGAATGAACCCCAATTATGGTAACTTTATTGCCAAAATCTGCCTCGATTTTTTTAACAATTGGAAGCGCCTGCAAGCAATCAACACAGTCATAGCTCCAAAATTCCAGCAAAATAACGCGATTTCTTAAATCTTCTAAAGTTGGAGCTTGAGATAAATTAAACCAATGTTTATCAGCTTTGCTGGTGATTTTGCTGATGTCAGAATTGTTGAAATTAGCGTTGAAGAATAGATATGAAAATAGTGAATAGATGCTCCATAAAACGATTAATATGGAAGCAACAAACAATATTAGAGATTTTTGTTTTTTTTCGAATTTCATTAAAAAGAAATAGTAAAACGTGGCACTTAAAAAGTGCCACGTTAGATTTACTAAGAGGTCATTTCGCCTCTTCTAGCTTTTTTTCTACGAGAAACGCTTTCGTCTCTTCTTCTTTTAATTCTTTCCGAAGGTTTTTCATAGGCTTTTCTTCTTCTAGCTTCTTTAACTAGACCGTCTTTTTGCGTTTTTTTCCTGAAGGCTCTAATTGCCATCTCAAGGTTTGAACGACCGTGAACTGATACTTCCATTTTACTTTACCTCCTTTTACAGCGGAATTAAATTAATATTATAGTTGTGGATCTATCCAAGCGACGTTGCCGTCTTTTCTGTGATAAACCACATTTAGACGATGATTTTTACTGTTTATGAAAACTAGCGCTGGCAGGTCTGCCAAGTCCATTTTCATAATTGCTTCATCGACTGTTAGATGTTCAACATCTGCAGATTTTTCTGCAATAACATTGAAGATTTCCTTTTCTTGCACCAAGTCAGATTCTGTTTCACCAGAAGCATCATTTTCAAACGGTGGAAGAGTATATTTCACCGCGCTAATTGTTTTATAGTTTGGTTCAACTGATTTTAAACCACCACCAACGCGACGATAATTTTTTATTTTTCTTTTGTAACGGCTAAGCTGTTTGGAAACTTTATCTAAAGCTTCCATAAAAGAGCCGTAAACATCACCAGCTTCAGAATTTCCCTTAACAGTAATGCCATTTTTAACGCCTTCATTTATCACAATCAAAGATTTAAACAAAAAACCTTGCTTTGTGAAATGAACTTCAGCGTTAATTGCCGTGTCGAAATATTTTTTTACTGATTTATTAAGATGATCTTCAACAAATTTTGTTAAAGATTCACCAATATCAATGTTTGAGCCGATTATTCTAACTTTCATAATAGTTTAAGCAATTTGGTTCATAACATATTGCAATATGCCACCGCATTTGAAATATTCAACTTCATTGCCAGTGTCAAGACCGCAAATCAAAGAAAATTCTTGCTTAGTTCCATCATTTCTAGTTACAACGCATTTTACGTCTTGGCCAGGCTTGATGTTAGAGCTTATTTGTAATATATCAACTGTTTCATCACCTTTTAGATCAAAAGTTTTTCGACTCTCGCCTTTTTTGAACAAAAGAGGCATAACCCCCATGCCAACCAGATTCGAGCGGTGGATTCTTTCAAAACTTTCGGCAATAACAGCTTTTACACCCAGAAGGTAAGTTCCCTTAGCGGCCCAGTCGCGAGAAGAGCCAGTGCCATATTCTTTGCCCGCAAAAACCACTAATTGACGGTTTTTTTGTTTATAGAACATTGCAGCATCATAAATTGAAACTATGCGATCTTCTTCAAAAATTTTGGTAAAACCGCCCTCTTTTACGCCGCCCAAGATCTCGTTTTTGATACGAACATTGGCAAAAGTGCCGCGCATCATCACTTCATGGTTGCCGCGCCTTGCTCCGTAGGAGTTAAAGTCAGCTTTTTCAACCTTTTTTTCTTGTAAATAAAGCGCTGCCGGCGAAGTTGCAGAAATGTTTCCTGCTGGAGAAATGTGGTCGGTGGTGATTGAATCGCCAAATAAGGCCAAAATGCGTGCGTCCTTGATTTCATTGGCGTTAGAGCGGTTTAGATCATCAAAGAAATTTGGCATACGGATGTAGGTGCTGTTAGCGTCCCAGCTATAGGTGTTGGAGCTTTCAACATTGATTTTTTGCCAAATTTTGTCACCTTGAAATAAATCAGCATATTTTTTGGCAAAAACTTCACGATTTAACTGCTGGTTTATAACCGCGTCAATTTCGTCTTTGCTTGGCCAAATGTCGCGCAAGAAAACTTTTTTGCCGTTGATATCAGTTGCAATTGGGTCTTTTGCCAAGTTGATTTTAAGGCTTCCAGCTAAAGCATAAGCCACCACCAATAAAGGAGAGGCAAGATAATTTGCCTTCACTAATGGATGAATTCTTCCCTCAAAATTGCGGTTTCCAGATAAAACTGCACCAACCAATAAATTTTTTGCTTTGATGGTTTCTTCAATTTGCGGATGCAGTGGGCCAGAGTTGCCGATGCAAGTTGTGCAACCATAGCCAACCACGTTAAAACCAAGCTGGTCGAGATAAGATTGTAAACCTGAATTGTTTAAATATTCGCTAACCACTTGCGAGCCAGGTGCTAGAGAGGTTTTGACATGCCCTTTTACTTTCAGGCCATGTTTTATGGCGTTTTTGGCAAGCAAACCAGCGCCAATTAAAACTGCGGGGTTGGAAGTGTTGGTGCAGGAAGTTATAGCGGCAATCACCACATCACCATCGCTTAAATCGCTGTTTAATTCAGGGACAAAATAAGGATTGTCGTGAGTTGGCAGTTGCAACTCTTTTTGCAAAGCGGAATATGATTTATCAACTTCTGCTAAAGAAATGCGGTCTTGTGGCCTTTTTGGGCCTGCTAAACAGGCTTCAACTGTTGATATGTCAAGCTCTAACACTTCGCTAAATTCTGGGAAGTGGTTGTAATCGCAAATGAACATGCCTTGAGCTTTGGCATAGGCTTCCACCAAATCAATGTTTTCTTCGCTTCTGGCGGTTAAGTGTAAATAGTCTAAGGTGACTTTATCGATTGGAAAAATGCCGCAGGTTGCACCATATTCAGGGGCCATGTTGGCGATGGTGGCGCGGTCAGCAAGGGATAATTTCGCAAGAGCTGGGCCAAAAAATTCAACGAATTTTCCAACCACACCTTTTTTGCGCAGAATTTGCGTTACGGTCAAAACCAGATCCGTTGCGGTTACACCCTCTTTTAATTCTCCAGAAAGTTTAAAACCAATAACCTCTGGAATTAGCATCGAAACTGGCTGACCAAGCATTGCTGCTTCCGCTTCAATTCCGCCACCCCCCCAACCAAGCACAGAAAGGCCGTTGATCATGGTGGTGTGGCTGTCGGTTCCAACAACAGTGTCTGGATAAGCTAGAGTTTCTCCGTCGATTTCTTTGCTCCAAATAACTTGGGCAAGGCTTTCAAGATTTACCTGATGGCAAATTCCAGTTCCAGGGGGTACAACCCGAAAATTGTTAAAAGATTTTTGCGCCCATTTTAGAAATTCATAGCGTTCTAAATTGCGCTTATATTCAAGCTCAACGTTTTTTTCAAATGCGGTTTTTGAGCCATAAAAATCAACTTGCACCGAGTGATCAATCACCAAATCAACTGGAACTAAAGGATTAATTTTTTTTGGATCTTTGTTGTTTCTTTTAACTGCATCACGCATGGTGGCCAAATCAACAACAGCAGGCACGCCAGTGAAATCTTGCATCAAAACTCGTGATGGAGAATAAGCAATTTCAACTCTTTTAGAAGCATCTTTAACTGAATCAATCAGAGAAATAATGTGCGCTTCAGAAATAGTGTCACCATCAAAATTTCTGACTAAATTTTCTAGTAAAATTTTTAAACTAAATGGCAATTTTGAAATGTCGCGGCCAACTTTATTTGCAACATCTGCTAAAGAATAATGTTGATAGGTTTTTTTGCCAACTTTTAGTGGCGTTTTTTTTATAAAACTTGTCATTTTTTAACTAACTTGAGGTTGCAACTACCACCCAGTTTGGATTGTTAGATGTGATATCTTTTTTAAAAGTCCAAACATCAGTCATGGTAGAAATTTCGTCTTTCCTTCCTTCGATAATGTGACCATCTTTATTTGCAACATAATTTATTTGTTTTGACACAAAACGCACCACAATTGAAGCAAAATTTTCATTCATCATTGCAGAAATCACGTCAACTTTTTCAATTGCAATCAAGTTGGTGGTTAAAAGTTTTTCTTGTTCTTGTCTTTGTTTGATTGAACTTTCAAAACCTTGATAAATTTTTTCAGAAAGCAAAAATTTTAAAGTTTGAAAATCTGCAGCAGCAAAAGCTTTTACGATCATTTCAAAGGCTGATTTTGCGCCATTAACAAAAAATTCTGCGCCGATATTGCAGCGGTTTAAAATGTTGATGAAAGTTTGTTTGTCATTTTCGCTGAGATTAGCAAATAAAGCTTCGTCCAAAATTTTCTTTTCTGTTGGATTGATGATTGTCATGCCCTGATTTTGTGGGCCACTGTTGTTGAGGATTTTATTTTGTAAATTGATAATTTCTTCTCTTTGTTTGCGTAATTTTTCTTGAATTTTGTTTTTTTCGTCTTCGTCAATTCTGCCAAATTGTTTTTGCAGTTTGTAAAAAATAAAACAGGTGAGAGCGAACAAAATGATGATATCCATCTAAAAAAACACTATTTGGGGCAGGCGACGGGTTTCGAACCCGCGACCCCCAGAACCACAACCTGGTGCTCTAACCAACTGAGCTACGCCTGCCATTTGAAATGAGAAAATCAATTTAATCTTATAGCAGAGTTTGTCAAGGATGAAATATAACGGCGTGAACTTAAGGGCGGAATTACAAATTCCGCCCAGCTTTGGGTTTTGATATATAACATAAAAAGATCCTCGAGCCTTTGTCTCAAGGATGACGCACTTTTTTAAAGTATGATGTGTTTTTTAAACGAGACTTAACTTGAGCTTGCAATTCCAATTGCAGAATCAATCAAAGCAATTTCGCCTTTAATTCTTCTAACATCTGATTCTTGTCTTGTAACTTCAACTTCTAGATTGCCAACTTCTTGCTTGAGTCGCTGGATTTGTCTTGATTCATCATCAGTTTTATCTGCTTTTGCTTCCAAAGCTCTAAGTTCATTTTCTTTAAATGCTAATTCATATTTAGACATTTTTAGTTTGGATTCAGCATAAACTTGATTTGAAGCAGCGCTAATTTTATCAGCCACAAGATCTTTTGGAACTTCTGATATAGGTTTTCCACCGAGCAATACATTTTGTATATCACCCTTCAATAATGCGTCACTAAATTGACCTTGCAATAAGGTAGCATTAACTGAAGCACCAAATCCAACATCAAGTTTATCTGGCACAAATCCAGAAGATAGCTCATTTCTTAAACCATCTTGAAGTTCAGCAAATGTTGTACTAGCTGTTGCTGTATCAGATTGTGGCATTTGTAAACGATAAGCTATTTGATCATCAATTGCTTTAGCAAGTAAATATTCTCTAGGGAAAACTTCAGGTATCTCGACGGAAGCATATTTACCATATAGATAGTCCCCAGAATAATCTTCTATAGAAACAACTTTAAAAACATTTTTTACAATACCAACTGATCCTACAAGTATAATTCCATTTGCTGCCTTTGCTGCTATATTTCGTGATGCATATAGAAATTTTTTAGAAGGATCTGCTGCTTTGTCTAACATAACATCAAATTTAGTAATACCGCTTATTTTTTTCGCTCTATTCTCAATAAAATCAGATATCGCCGCCTTTTCTGCAGCAGTTCTTCTCAAATCTTGAGAACTTAAGGCATCTTTTATCATCACTTTTGCTTTTGCTTCATATTCTTCACGTAGCGCTTTAAGAGCTTGCTGTTTTTCTGGACCTTCGGACTCTTCTTCTCTTTTAAGAATCTCCATTTTTTTCTTTATTAAATCAATAAACTTATCTTTATTAGAATTTCGGTAATGACTGATTGCCGCTTCTTGCATCTGTCTTTTGAAAAACTGCTCTCTGTCCGATCCAATTCCGTTTGCTTTAACCTCCTGCAAATATTTTTCACGCATTGACATCATAGCATAGGAATCAAACCCTCCGAATCTTTCTTCAGATATTTTTCTCAGTTCTTCTTTAACAAAATCACTGGATTTTTTAAACATAGTTTCTTGTTTCTTAAAGATTCCCACGCCATTAACCGATTTTCCTTCTTTATAATTTGTGAAAGTTTCATTTTGTAAATATTTAGCATAATTATATAATTTATCAGCATCCTTATCAAAATGTTTTGCTGCAGTTTTTGGCCCATTAACCAAAGCTTTGCCCTCTAAATATTTCTTTTTTGTGTCTAAATATTTCTGAACTCCTTCCATTGAACCCGCAGAAAAATTTTGTCCAGAGAAGGCTTTTATTCTTCTACTCATTTCTGCGCTATAAGCACTGCCGTAAAGATCTGGTTTCTCTTTATTCAAACGCTTACTTTCAAAGCCAACAAATTCATTCAATTTTTTATCAACTAAAAGTCTATTGACATCTTTTAATAGATTGCGATTATCTAATCCTTTGATAGCAGATTTTAATGTGTTATGCTTTATCTCATTTTGCATTCTTACAACAACTGTTTTTCTCACTTCAGCATCAAGAGCTGTACCTGATAACCCCTTCTTCTGTGCATTAATTGTCGCATCTTTAATTGCGCGCTCAATTCCAACTTGACGCATTTTGGTTCTAATGCCAGAAAATGGAATTTTTTCACCAATAGCATCAATTTTATCAGAAAGACCAGAATTTCTTGAGGCCGCAGTAGCAGTTCTGATAGCAGTAATTGCCGCTCTTCTTGCAACTGGTTTGATAATTTTACTTTTAGCAACATCTTTCATTGTAGAAAGCATTGAGGAAGCCGCTGCAAATCCGCTTTCACCATGACCAATACCAGATCCACTTCTGTTTGCCACCCCACCAATTGAAATTAGTTGTCCTGCAATTGAAGCAACTTTTTGTCCGATTGCATAAGTTATAAAGGTTAAGCCACCAAAATTTATAAATTTAGTTCCCCAATTAATTAAAGAATAATGATCCTCTGATTTTAAAACTTTAAAGCTGGCAATGCCAAAATTTATAGTGTGATAGCATGCCTTAAAAGCTAGTATGCTGTAAAAATACTGCTTAAGCAAACATAAAAAACTATATAAAACCAAAAATAACATCACAATTTCAAGCGATCTAGCACCAAGAAAAGCCAACCATTTTTTAAACATTTCGTTGGTGTGAGAAAAGAAAGTAAAGCAGATAAATATTGGCCCCAAAGATAAAGCAAAAATAATTTTTACCAAATTCACCATATAAGCGAAGGCAAAAAATAACATGGTGTAAATAAAAAAGAAAATCAGAAAATATATAACTAAAACATAAATCAACCCAAGGAATGGCTCACCTAGCGTTAATGATAATATTTTTCTAGTACTTGCATCAGAAAGCATGATTTTAATCATTGCATCTGGGAAAGCAAAACGCGCAGAATTTCCAACGTTATTTCCATTAGCTACGAAAGTAACATCCGTACATCTTCCTTGAAAAAACTGATCAGAAAAGCTAGAGAATATCGCGATTACACTATCCATTCCATCTTTAAAAAAATGGACCACTATGTCATTATAGAAACTCCAACTAGTTGGAGAAACAAAAAACATAACAAGACTAATTTTAAGAAGTCTTGACATTAACTCTTTTTTATTAAGCTCAGCAATTCCAATTAATGTTGCAAGACCATAAATTGCGATATATAAGGACATTAAAACCCTAACAGCAGTAGAAAAACCCGAGTCTTGTACAATAGAATTGTACATAAATTTAATAATCCCTCCAACTCTAGTTCCATCAGACCTTTTTTTACCAAGCAATTGATCTTCAACTATTGAAACTAGATATTCTAGCAATCCAGGATCATTTGGATTTCCGACTCCAGATAAAAATGTTACATCATATTTACCAAAATTATCTGAATAATAACTGTCATTAATTATTAGCTTCACCGTTTTATTGCTGGTAATTGGCATATTATCTGGACTTTTATAGATATAAATTGTCGCATCATTACCAAATGAATCAACGCACTTACCAAGCTTTGAAGGAAAATTGCAAGTTGAGGTTAATGTGAACATGTGATAAACATTTTCAGGATATGTAACACCTCCATCACCAAACAAACCAATATAAAGCCCCATCCCCCGATCATATTTACAAACATTTTGCAAATCAGGATTTTTTACAACCTGCTGTTTATTATAAAAATCAAGAGGAAAGAAAAATACATCGCTATCAAGGACACTTCCATATTGCTTTGTGCAAGTGCATAAAACGGGATTGTTTTGCTGCAGAGAGCAGTCATAATTATTGGCTGAAGACACATTGGTTCCATTAGAAGTAAAACGAGTTATTAGCTCAGAAGCTGGATCTTGATTAGGGAAGCACAGACAATTAGGAGAATTGGCTTTTTTTGCACAAAAATTACAAGAAGGAAGATTGTTTAAGGTTTGAGCCACCTCAGTTTCTGATCCTGAACCAAGGCTGTCGGCATTCCATGGTGACCAAGCACCCATGATTTTTACTATAAAAGCTTCACCATTGGTTAATAAACCACTATCGGTCCAATCTACCCTTTGTCCGCCAGTGATGTCATTGTAGTCTCCGTAAACATGACCATCTGGATTAGATTCAACTGTAACTTGTTCGACATCAAATTGATTAGCTTCTATACATTGTTCACTTTCACTGCACCCAGCAACAGCAACGATTAAGAAAATCAGCAACAAACTGTAAAATTTCTTAATCAAATTCATCAAGAGGAATTTATAAATTAAAACTCAATTAAGTGGTACCTGCGGCCGGACTTGAACCGGCAAGGGCGTTAAGGCCCCACGGATTTTAAGTCCGTTATGTCTACCATTCCATCACGCAGGCAAG
>CAZOKU010000050.1:0-10234 GCA_964580715.1 uncultured Rhizobium sp.
GAATCGAACCAGCGACACAAGGATTTTCAGTCCTTTGCTCTACCGACTGAGCTATTCAGGCCCACAAAATAAAGAAGAAAGGCGGCAGGATATAAAAATACTTTTATTTTGCAAGCCAAACTAATTAAATAAACTATGGAAAATTTATCAGACTATTCAGAATATGTGCTTTCGGCCTATGTTTTTGCTGGGGCATGCCTTATGTTTCTTGCTTTAAGAGTGATTAACAAATTTTTTAAAAGTGGTGATAAAAATGAAAGTTAATCATAAAAAAAGAAAACGCATAAAGTTTATTGCTGTTGTCGCCTTGATTTCACTTGCTGCACTCGCTTTTATTTTGAAGAATTTCTATGAAAATATTGTATTTTTTTATTCGCCAACTGATCTAGTAAATAAGCCGATTTATAAAAAAATCAGAGTTGGTGGCTTGGTTGAAGAAGGCAGTGTTAAAAAAGATGGTTTAGAGGTTGAATTTGTTGTAACTGATTTAGAACAAGATTTAAAAATTCGCTATCAGGGAATTTTACCTGATTTGTTCCGTGACAAGCAGGGAGTGGTTGCGGAAGGTTTTTTAGATAAAAAATCTGGTGAGTTTATGGCGAAATCGCTGTTAATTAAGCATGATGAAAAATATATGCCGCCAGAAGTGGCAAAGGCATTGAAGCCCAAGCCATGATTTTTTATCGCCCTCCGGGAAGAATTGATGCAATGAAAGTATTCAATCCTGCAAGCATAGTTCTGAAAGGTCGAAAGGTTGTATTTGGTTTTCTCGTGTTTTTTGCTACAGTATGAAGGTTTATATCACTAGTGTCTATACCTGCAGCAGTTGCGACAGGTGGTGTTGTTGATAGAGGTAACTCTAATGGAATTGATGTCGGTGCACTAGTCTCTGCTTGAGTTTTTTCTTCTTCTTGCCCTAATCCTGCCGCTCTTATTATTTCAATCTCATCGCGTAAGGCAATTATAGTTGCGATTCTTAAATTTTTTCCTAAGCCTTTTAATCTTTCTTGATACTCTGTGTCAGTTTCAACGCGCACTGAGCCGTCGATTGTTAGAATTTCTATTGGATCGGTATCAAATTCTTTTCTTTGAACCACAACACTTTTTATATCTTGAATAAATTTAATTTCAGAAAATTTATCATCAAGCAGGTGTGAAAGTTCTAGATATTGTCCCATAGTCATGCCAGCAATTTCGGAAGGGCCGTGATAAGATGATTCTGCTTCGCTTAAATCATCATCAGACACTTCTGAGCAGGCACGATAAAGCATACCCAAACCAGCTAGCTCAAGACCAAATCTTGGCGCAAGTTGCATATAAGCTAGGTGAGTTTCAATTTCATCGCCTTCGTCATCGTTGTCTTCAGTGTTATTTTCTATAAATTTTGCTTCTGCTTTTTTTTCTAAAAATTTTATAATTGAACCAGCTTTAGCAAATTTTAGCAATTCATCTATAGCGTCGGATGTCATTGGATCGGTGATAATTTCTTGTGGTGATTTGTTGAAATGAAGGGCCGCAAGTTGTACATCAATTAATGTTCTTGACACCCTGTCGCCACAACTCTCTGCCGATCCTAATGAATGAGCATTAACTCTTGAAGCAACTTTTTCATCTTTGCTTGCAGCGTTAGAGATCATATAAAGAATTTCGCACATCCCAGCCTGAGAATCCCCACCATCTTGCCAAGATTTTGTTGCAATACATTTGTTTATTAGAAGGCGAAAACCTCCTAATTCTTCATCTGATGCTTCTAGCAAAAAATCTTTTAATACATTTTTTTCTGTTTCATTTGGTGAGTAAGAAAGAATTTTATCTAAGATTTCTTCAGAAATTGTATGTGAGGTTTCCGGCGCGGTGTCGGAATCAGAGTCATAAGCAGAGCTATGATAATCTCCACTGCCAGTGCCAAGGCTAGCCAGAGCGTCTTCTTGAGATGAGTATTCAAAAAAAGTAAGGGAAGGTGAGCGAGGTAGTGCCACTAATCTTGATATTTCTGTCGCCGGAATTCTGTTCAACATTATATTTAAATTTTCCAACTTAGGTAATAACAATATTGAATCTCTAATTTCAGTAAGATTGTTCTCAGCAATATCAAGTCTTTCTAGTTTATGTAGATTATCGATTCCAATTGGAAGTGCAATAATGCGGTTTTTATCAAGATGAAGGGTTTCTAATTCAGTCAAATTGCCAATTTCTGGTGGAAGTGTAGGAATTTTGTTATGGCTCAAAAAAAGGGTTTTTAATTTAGTCAAATTGCCAATTTCTGGTGGAAGTGTAGGAATTTTGTTATGGCTCAAAAAAAAATTCAGCAGTTTGGTCAGATTACCAATTTCTGCTGGAAGTTCATCAATTTGATTGTGAGAAAGGTGAAGTAGTGTTAATTCAGGTAAAGAAGTAATGCATGGTGGGATTGAAGGGAGTTGATTGTAGGAAAGGTCAATTTCTTTCAATTGAGTTAAAGTAGCAATTTCTGCTGGAATTGAGGTGAGTAGGTTGTGTTGAAGCTCAAGATTTTTCAATTGATGCAGACTAGAAATTTCTGCTGGAATTGAAGTGAGTTTAAATGAATTAAGAGCAAGCCTAGTTGATTGGTCTTGAAAAGTTTCTACTATTATTTCCGCAGCTTCTTCCCTGCTTTCTTTTTGTTCTGGATCATCGGATGCTTCTTCAATCCATGGTTGAAGACTTTTTCTAAAAGCTGCTATTTGCTCTGTTGTTGGTAAAGTCATGATTCTTTATTCATTATTAGTATAAGCGGCAGTATTGTAATAAATCATATTAAAAACAAAATCTTTCTATAAGGTTATAAAAAGAACTTTGTAATTTCTATTTATAAGACAATTCCGTGCTTCTTGTTTCAATTGCAGCAATTAATTTTTGGTTGAATTCTTGTTTGGAAAGGCCTGGATAAATTGGGTCGAGAAATTCTAGGGTTATGGTTCCAGCGTTTTTTCTTACTTTGTGTTTGGGCCAAAACCGGCCAGAATTAAGGGCTGCTGGCACTATTGGAACGTTGCAGGAGGTGTAAAGAGCGGTGATTCCAGCTTGATAGGGATAGTTTTCTAGTGATCCGCCTATAGGAACGCGGGTTCCTTGTGGAAAAATTATTACGGTATGTTTTTCTTGCAGATAGTTTTTTGCTTGTTTGATGAGGTTGCGAAGCGCAGTGGCGCCACCTTTGCGGTCGATTTTGATGCCAGTCATAACGCCTAAATACCAACCGTAAAATGGCACGTAAGATAATTCTTTTTTATAGGAATAAGCAGGGCGTGGGAAAATCAGGTGCATAACGATGGTTTCCCACATTGATTGATGTTTGCAGGCGATGATGCAGGGTTGAGTTGGGAGTTTTTCTAATCCTAAAATTTTGTGATCAATTCCGCATAATTTTTTGAGTAAAAACAGGCTTACAACTGACCAAACTTTGGCGCCGTGATCGGCAAGTTTGGAACTTCTGATTAAAAAAGAAGGAGAGTAAATTATTGGAATTATTGCGCCCCAAAGATTCAGAATTATCCAAAATAAGAAGGAGGACAATATGTTCATCAGCTTACAAGAGATGGTGCCGAATGTCGGATTTGAACTGACGACCTACTGTTTACAAGACAGTTGCTCTACCACTGAGCTAATTCGGCTTTTTTATAATAAGGCGACAGATTATTTTTTTGTCAAAAAAACTGCAAGTGTTTTTTGTTGGTGGATATAAAAAACCGGGTCAAGTTAACCTTAACCCGGTTAATAAAAATCTTTAAATATAAAGAAAATTATTTAGCAGCTTTTTTGCCATGAGCAGCTGGAGCTTTTTCGCCAGCAACTGGAGCAGCAACTGGAGCAGCAGCTTTTTCAGCAGCAACTGGAGCAGCAGTAGTAGCAGCTGGAGCAGCTGGAGTAGCAGCTTTTTCAGTTTTAGCTGGAGCAGCAGCATTTGCAGCAGCAGCGAAAGTCATTGCAGCAGCAACGATCAAGATAAGTTTTTTCATGTTTTCAACAATTCAAAATTTGTTAGATGCTGATTATTTCTAATCAGTTTCCCTCTTAGGAAATAATGTTTGTCTAACTTGTCTAAAATTAACAAGTTAAGCTAACAAATATAAAGGGCTTGCGGCAAAATAAAATTTCTATTAATATTTGTCAAATTCTTAATTAAAAATTTTTTGGGAAATTCGGCAATTATCCCTTCATATACAACTCGCGGTCATCCTGAGCTTGTCGAAGGATGCTTCGAGTCTCGGAGTTCATCAGCACCCTTCGACAAGCTCAGGATGACGACTTTTTCTACCAATTAGCGTACAATCTGTACAATCTTCAATTTTTGATTAAAAGTGAATTACTTTGCCATAAGCGTCAAGCACAGCTTCATGCATCATTTCTGACATTGTTGGATGAGCAAAAATTGTATGCATTAAGTCTTCTTCGGTTAGTTCCGCTTGTTTTGCGATAACAAAACCTTGAATCATTTCAGTGACTTCAGCGCCAATTAGGTGGGCGCCAAGCAATTCGCCAGTTTTTTCGTCAAAAATTACTTTAATTAATCCGTCAGTTTCACCAGCAGCAATGGCTTTGCCATTGGCCATGTAAGGGAAGCGGCCGACTTTGATTTTTTTGCCAGCTTCTTTGGCTTTTTTCTCGGTGAGGCCAAGAGAGGCAATTTGTGGCATTGAATAAGTGCAGCCTGGGATGTTGTCTTTTTTGATTGGGTGGATTTTTTTGGCGTCATATTTTTGTAGTTTGCTGGCGATTTTTTCGGCAGCGATTATGCCTTCGTGCGAAGCTTTGTGAGCAAGCCACGGCGCACCTGCAACGTCACCAATTGCAAAAATGTTGGCTTCGGCTGTTTCAAGATAAGCAGAGGTTTCGATTCGTCCTTTGTCAAGCTTCACTTTAGTTTTTTCAAGGCCAATATTTTCAACATTGGCAACAATTCCAACGGCCATGATGGCTTTTTCGGCTTTGATTTCCTCAATTTTTCCATTGATTTCAACAGATGCAACCACGCCGCTAGCGGCTTTTTTCAAAGATTTTAATGCGGCAGAAGTGTGAATTTTTATTCCTTGTTTTTCAAAAGATTTGCGCGCGAGTTTAGAAATTTCTTCGTCTTCGACAGGTAAAATGTTTTCTGCCATTTCAATTAGAGTGACTTCAGCGCCCATGTTTTTGTAGAATGATGCAAATTCAGAGCCAATCGCGCCAGAGCCAACAACCAGTAATGATTTTGGAAGCGCTTTTGGAGTCATGGCCTCGCGATAAGTCCAGATGGCCTCTCCATCAGGTTCCATGCCAGTAATCACGCGAGCGCGAGCGCCGGTTGCGATGATAAAATAAGTGGCTTCGATTTGTTCGATTTCTTTGCCGTCTTTACTTACAGAAACTTTTTTAGCGTCTAAAAATTTGGCGAAACCGTCGATTACTTCGACTTTATTTTTTTTAAGCAAGCCTGCAATTCCAGTGCTTAAGCGTTTTGAGACCATGCGCGATCTTTCGATGATTTTGCCAAAATCAAAAGAAGTTTCTTTGGCAGAAAATCCGAAAGAATCTAAATTGTGCAATAAATGATTGACTTCGGAAGATTTTAAAAGTGCTTTGGTTGGAATGCAGCCCCAGTTTAAGCAGATTCCGCCGAGATGATTGGCTTCAACAACGCAAGTTTTAAGGCCTAGTTGAGCGGCTCTGATTGCAGCAACATAGCCTCCTGGGCCGGCTCCGATAACGCAAAGATCAAATTTTTTCATAAGTTTTATGGAATTTTTATAAGTAGATATATAAACTGACTTTTTTAAAGCTTAGCGGCAATTTACAAAACATCAATCTTTTTTACCTTATCATGACTGCAGAAATTACGGTTTTAATCAATCAAATACAGGCCTCGCTTGATTTGATTACGAGGTGTCTTTGAACCAGAAAAATTACAGGAAGCTTTAAATAAAATTAATTGCAAGGTGGAAGATCCTGCGCTTTGGGACAACAAGGCGGAAGCGCAAAAAATTCTTAAAGAAAAAGCGATTTTGGAAGGAAAATTAAACCAGTTTCATGTGATTGAAAATGGTTTGAAAGATAATAGTGAATATTTTGCCTTGGCGAGTGCAGAAGGGGATTTACAGCTTGTTAATGACATTGAAAAAAATTTAATTTCGTTAAAAAAAGAAGCGGATGATTTTGAGGTGGAATGTTTATTTGCGGGTGAAAATGACATCAATAATTGTTTTCTTGACATCAATGCTGGTGCTGGTGGAACGGATTCTTGTGATTTTGCTTTGATGCTGCTTCGGATGTATGAAAGATTTGCTAATTCGCGTAAATTTAAAGTGGAAATTATTTCGATTTTGGACGGCGAAGAAGCGGGGATTCGTTCGGCGACTTTAAAAATTTCTGGTAAATTTGCTTTTGGTTGGATGAAAACTGAAAGTGGCGTGCATCGTTTGGTACGGATTTCGCCGTTTAATGCTAATGGCAAAAGGCAGACTAGTTTTGCTTCAATTTGGGTTTATCCTGAAATTGATGATGAGATTGAAATTGAAGTGGCAGAAAAAGATTTGCGGGTGGACACTTTCCGCGCCAGTGGCGCTGGGGGACAGCATGTCAATAAAACTGATTCGGCGGTGAGAATGACGCATATTCCAACTAATATTGTGGTGCAATGTCAGTCGGATCGCTCGCAGATTAGAAATCGTGCGGAATGTTTGAAAATGTTGAAGTCGCGGCTTTTTGAGCTGGAAATGCGCAAAAGGCAAGAGGCGCAAGCGGCATCAGAAGCGGCTAAGACAGACAATAGCTGGGGGCATCAAATTCGTTCTTATGTTTTGCATCCATATCAATTGGTGAAAGATTTGCGCACGGATTATGAAGTTGGAAATATTCAGGCAGTGCTTGACGGGGAAATCGAAGGCTTTATTAAAGCAATGCTTACAAAAAATTAGATTTTTATGAAATGTCCATTTTGTGGAAATATTGAAACGCAAGTAAAAGACAGCCGAATTCCTGATGATGGAGAATCAGTGAAGAGAAGGCGTTATTGCGCTGCTTGTGATTCGCGTTTTACAACTTTTGAGCGCGTGCAATTGCGCGAAATTTTGGTGATGAAAAAAAATGGTGATAAAAAAATTTTTGATCCAGAAAAATTAAAAAGATCAATTGAGATGGCGGTGCGTAAGCGCCCAGTTTCAGAGGTTCAAGTAGAAAAATTGGTGAATAATATAATTCGCCAATTAGAGCTTGAAAATGAAACGGAAGTGGCGTCATTTAAAATTGGGGAAATGGTGATGATGTCGCTTGAGAAGCTGGACAAAGTGGCGTTTGTGAGGTTTGCTTCGGTTTATAAAAATTTTGAAAAGGCGGATGATTTCCAGAAATTTATTAAACAAATTGTAAAAACATGACAAAAGAAGCTTTGCAATTTTATATTGATAACGATTTAAATGAGGTTATTTCTGAAAGGCCGCAGAATTATTTTTTAGAAAAAGATGTGGTTAAAAAAGTTGAAGTAAAAAAAATTGAGACAAAAACTATTGCAAAAATTGAAGAGAAAAAAACGACAGCACCAAGTTTTATAAAACCAATATTATCAACTAACGAGGCAATTTCACAATTGGCAAAAAAAACGCAACAAATTAACAAGTCAATTGATAATTCAGACCAAAAATTTGTGTCTTTGAATGACATTGTGGCAAAAGCAAAAACTGCTGCAAAAGCAGCGCAGAATCTGGATGAATTGCGCAAAGCAGTGGAAAATTTTGATGGATGCAATTTGAAAAAAATGGCAACTAACACCGTTTTTGCTGATGGCAATCCAAATTCAAAAGTTATGGTGATTGGTGAAGCGCCTGGAAATCATGAAGATTTGCAAGGTATTCCTTTTTGTGGAGATTCTGGAAAGTTGCTGGATGAAATGTTTCGCGCAATTAATTTAACTAGAAAAGAAAATTTTTATATTACCAATGTGATTTTTTGGCGACCACCCGGAAATCGCAGGCCAACAGAGGAAGAATTAGCAATTTGTCGTCCTTTTGTTGAGCGTCATATTGAATTGATTAGTCCGAAAGTTTTGGTTTTAGTGGGGTCAACTTCGATGGAGGCGGTGCTTAAAATTAGCGAGCCGGTGACAAAAATCAGAGGAAATTTTATGGATTTTGCGCCAGATTTTTTGCCAAATCCGATTAAAACTTTTGTGATTTTTCATCCATCTTATTTATTACGCCAGCCGGGTAAAAAGAAGGTGGCTTGGCAGGATATGTTGGCGTTAGAAAAATTTTTACAGTAAATTATGAGTAATAAACAATTGCTGCCAGTTGGGTTTTATGATTTATTATTTGACGAGGCGGAAAAAAACCATCGTAATATAAATGCGGTTTTAGATGAATTTTTATCTCAAGGTTATCGCTTGATCAAAACTTCTTTGGTTGAGTTTGAAGAAAGTTTTGCGCGTGGTGAAGTGAAGAATGCGTTCCATGCTGTTGATGTGATTTCAGGGAAAAATTTAGTGTTTCGAAATGACATCACTTTGCAGATTGCGCGCCTTTTGGATAGCCGCTTGAAGCAACAAGAGCTGCCGTTAAAGCTTTGTTATGTTGGTGATGTTTTATATTCGGAAAGCGAAAATTTTTATGCTGGACGTCAGCAAACTCAGGTGGGGCTTGAGATTATTGGATGCCAAGATGAAAAATCTGATTTTGAAATTATTGCGGGTTTGCTCAAAGCTTTGAAAAAAATATCAGCGCAAAAGCTGTTGATTGAATTTTCTTTGCCAAATTTTCTGCAATTGTTTTTAAGTGAATTAAAATTTGCAAAAGCAGATGATTTGAGTGAAGCGATAAGACAAAAAAACATTTCTGCAATCAGAGAAATGGCGGGCGGGCATGTGGAAATAATCAAAGAAATTGCGCTTTCAAATTTTGATATTGACCAATTAGCGCAGAAGATTTTGGCGCAAGTTGCATCTGATAAAATTGCTAAAGAATTGAGCAAAGCACAAAAAATTGCCGAATTTTTACAAAAGAATTTTGCCGAAGTTGATATACGTTTTGACTTGTTTGGAGATCATAAATCTTCTTATCACCAAGGTGTTGCGTTTGATGTGTTTTGTGAAGATTTTTCTTATCCAGTTGCGCGCGGCGGAAGATATAAAATTGGTGAGGTTGACGCAGTTGGCGCGACGATTTATTTGAATTTGTTGCGGAGAAGTTTTAAATAGTGTCAGCAACTTTGATGTTAGGCAGAGTTTGTAACTCTCGGTGCTGGGCGGAATTTGCAATTCCGCCCATAGGGTTCATTCCATAATTCAAGTTAGGAGTATGTTTCCCATTTTTTAATGACTGGTGAGGGCGGAATTACAAATTCCGCCCAGCGCCAGAGTAATATTTTATTCTTAAAAAAGAGCTAGGCAACAAGGTCGATCAGACCCCCTTTATCGAAACTGTAACCTAACCTCCGTTCCTTTACCAACCTCTGAACTAATTGCAATATCGCCGTTTAACAGCTCAATTAACTGATTTACAATCGCAAGCCCAATTCCAAAAGAATCAATTTTGTTGGAATTTGGGTTGGGTAGAGTAGTGAACTTTTCAAAGGCCACAGCAACCTGCGCTTCAGTCATGCCAAAGCCTTGATCGGAAATAATAATTTCAAGATGATTATTGTTTTTATAAGCGATGATTTTAACTTCGCTATTTTCAGGGCTATATTTAACTGCGTTAGAAATTAGGTTGGTCAAAATTTGCTTCATTCTTTTTGGATCGGTTTTTATTGTTGTAAGCTCATCTGAAATCACAGTTTTGATGTTGATTTTCCTTCTCATGGCATAGCAGGCATTGAGCTTAAGTGACTGTTTGATTATATCCGAAATATTAACTTCACTTAAATTGATGCTGAAGTTGCTAGCGCCCTTATTGCTTACATCTAACAGGTCTTTAACCAATTCATCCAAAACTGCTGCAGCATTTTTAATTTCTTTGAGATTGTCGAAGCAATTTTTTAGGAATTTGTGGTTTTTATTTTCTCCACCATCAGCTAAAGCTTCTTCAGCCCTGACTTTTATAATTTCATTTTCTAACTCTTCGCTAAAACATATTATCGCCGATAAAGGGGTTTTGAGGTCATGACAGATCGCAGGCAAAAACTCAGAGTCGTTGATTTTATTTGTTTGTTTTGGGGGTTGTGGAATTTTTGTTGGTGTGGGAAGTGGGTTTGGCATTGGTGAAATCGGGGGTGTTTGGGTTGTGGGTAGATTGTGTGATGTGGGGAA
>CAZOKU010000051.1:0-9671 GCA_964580715.1 uncultured Rhizobium sp.
GGTCATAATCACCAGCACAAATTGCTTTAAACCCTGCAATGGTGTCTTTTAAAGCAACCCATTTTCCAGGTGCGCCAGTGAAAACTTCGGCAACGTGGAAAGGTTGAGACAAGAAACGTTGAATTTTTCTGGCACGAGCAACTGTAAGTTTGTCTTCTTCAGAAAGTTCGTCCATACCAAGAATTGCGATGATGTCTTGCAATGATTTATAAGCTTGCAAAGTTTTTTGCACTTCACGAGCAACGTCATAATGTTCTTGCCCAACAATGCGCGGATCAAGGATGCGCGAAGTTGAATCAAGCGGATCAACCGCTGGATAAATTCCGATTTCAGCAATTTGACGAGAAAGAACGGTTGTCGCGTCAAGGTGAGAGAATGAAGTGGCCGGAGCAGGGTCAGTTAAGTCGTCCGCAGGAACGTAAATCGCTTGCACTGAAGTGATTGAACCGTTTTTAGTTGAAGTGATTCTTTCTTGCATCGAACCCATTTCAGTTGCAAGAGTTGGTTGATAACCAACCGCAGAAGGAATACGCCCCAAAAGAGCGGAAACTTCAGAACCAGCTTGAGTGAAACGGAAAATGTTGTCCACAAAGAACAACACGTCACGACCTTCTTTGTCACGGAAATATTCTGCTTGAGTCAAGCCAGTTAAAGCAACGCGAGCACGTGCCCCAGGTGGTTCATTCATTTGTCCGTAAACTAACGCAACTTTTGAATTTTTTAGGTTTTTTACATCAATCACACCAGAATCCATCATTTCGTGGTAAAGGTCGTTTCCTTCGCGAGTTCTTTCGCCAACACCAGCAAAAACTGAATAGCCTGAGTGAGCTTTAGCAACGTTGTTGATTAATTCCATGATCAATACAGTTTTGCCAACACCAGCACCACCAAACAAACCAATTTTTCCACCTTTGGCATAAGGGGCTAAAAGGTCAACAACTTTAATTCCTGTAACCAAAATTTCTGTTCCAGTTGCTTGATCTTCAAGAGATGGAGCTGAAGCGTGAATTGGAGCAGTTGAAGCTGATTTAATTTCGCCTTTTTCGTCAATTGGTTCGCCAATTACGTTGATAATACGACCTAAAGTTTCTTCACCAACTGGAACCAAGATTGGAGCACCTGTGTCGATAACTTCTGCACCTCTGGTTAAACCGTCAGTTGAGTCCATCGCAATGGTACGTACAGTTTTTTCACCAATGTGAAGCGCAACTTCAAGAATTAATTTTTTGCCATTATTTTGGCATTCTAAAGCGTTGTAAATAGCTGGTAACTCGCCTGTTTCAAATTCCACATCCACAACAGCAGAGATTACCTGCACGATTTTTCCTTTGTTTTTCATGTATTTTTTTTAATCTGATAATTTATTCGGTGTAACGAAGGGCGTGTAATTTACATTGATAAACTCAAAGTGCAAGCAAGATTTCTGTTGTTTTTTGGCGACTGTACTTTAACTGGTTTATACCAAAACACGTCATTCTTAAGCCGCAGGCTCGAGGATGACGTGTTTTTATTATTTCTCTAAAAGCTGCTTTTCTAGCATATTAATTTTTTCTATTTCAAGCATGATATCTTTTGCAATTGGTGCAGCTGAGCCCGAGCCGCTTTTGCCGTGTTCCACCACGACTGAAATTGCATAGCGTGGGTTGTTAAAGGGTGCGAAAGCAACGAAAATTCCGTGATTGGCGCTGTTCTTGCTTTCTAAGCGCGACATTTCTTTTTCCCGCTTGGAGATCACTTGTGAAGTTCCAGTTTTTCCAGCCATTTCAAAACCATCAATACCTAATCTTTTTGCATAAGCGGTGCCGCTTGGGTCGTTAACCACGCGCCTCATGCCTTCTTGTACGAATTTTAAATATTCTGTTTTGACTAATTTTTGATCTTGTAATGAATCATATTGCTTTGAGATGTTGTGATTATGCACTAAATAAGGCTTGATTGGAACTCCACCATTAGCGATTCGTGAAGTGATCACCGCCATCTGTAAAGGAGTTGCAAGCACGAAACCCTGACCAATTGCGGTGTTAAGCGTGTCACCGCCAACCCAAGGTTGTTTTAATATTTTCCTTTTCCATTCATCAGATGGAACATTGCCAGACCTTGCGCCGTGAAGGCTGATGTCCATTTTTTCACCATAGCCAAAACGCTTGGCCATTTCAGTAAATTTTTCATAACCAATTTGATTGGCGACTGTGAAAAAGTAAGTGTTGCAAGATTGCGTAATTGCTTCCATGAGGTTCAGTGAGCCGTGTCCTTCCTCCTTCCAGCAGTGAAAAGTTCTTTTGCCAAATTTATAACCGCCATTACAAAAAACTCGCTGATTAGGATTAAAGCCCGACTCAAGCCCAGCAAGCGCCACCATGATTTTAAAAGTTGAACCTGGAGGATAAATTGCTGAGATTGGCTTGTTGCTTAAAGGCTTGCGCGGATCATTGTTAAGCTGTTGCCAATATTCTTTCGACACCCCTTCAACGAAATTGTTGGGATCAAAAGCTGGGCTTGAAGCATAAACTAAAATTTCACCAGTCTTAACGTCCATCACCACGACTGAAGCTACATCGTCTTTAATTCTTTCCGTAGCAAATTTTTGCAACGAAAAATCTATGGTTAGATGCAGTTTAGAACCATCAGAGGCTGGCTTTACGGAAAGTGTACGCAAAGGTGCACCATGCACGTCAACTTCCACATATTTAACTCCATATTGACCGCGCAAGGCCTCATCGAAAGTTTTTTCTAGGCCAAATTTGCCAATACGAAAATCTGGATGCATGAAAAGACTCTGCTCATTATCATCAATTTCTTTTTCCGAAGGAAGTGAGACATAACCCAAGAAATGCGCGGTTTCTGACGGATAAGGATAGCGGCGCATGCTTCCAGTGTCGATAGAAATTCCTGAAAGCTGGTAAGAATTGGTTTCAATGCGAGCTAAATCATCCCAACCCAAATTATCCATTAAAGACACCACCGCTTTACGCTTAGCATTTTTAACTTTGGTCAAAAATAATTCTTTACTTTCATCAGGCAAATCAAGCACTTGCGCCAATTTTTCAATTAATTCTTTAATGTCTCTTTTGCTTTCTAAATAAAGAAATAAGCGATAGTTGACATCATTTCTAGTTAAATCAAAGCCATTGCGATCAAGCACTCTGCCACGAGGTGCTGGAGTGATCATCGGCTTAATGCGGTTGCTATCCGACTGGATGGAATATTCTTCATGCTTCCACAATTGCAGATAAGAAAGGCGAGTTACCAAAGCGCCAACCAAAGCGGATTGGCCAGCTCCAATTAACATTGCCCTGCGGCTGAAAATTTTGTTTTTGCGAATATCGCGATACATTTATCTGCCTTTAAGTAATTTCACGCTCAAATAATCAAAAAAACTGTGCATTATTATGTAAAGCACTGATGAAATCATAAACTGCACTATAAGCGCTTTAACGCTCAGGAAAGACTCAGCGAAGAAAGAAAGTATCATCCATTTTATCAGCAAAAAAGAAAAGCAAAAGGCGATGAATTGTTGCCAAATCTGGGCAAAATTATCCCTGATCATCATTTTTGAATTCAAAACTAAAAATATTTTTATCAATAAAATATAACAAAGCGACGTAACCCCAAGCAACTGGCCGTTTAAAGCATCACTCCAAACCCCTAACAAAAATACAAACCAAATGCCAAAAACTCGCTTAAAAATTGTAAAATAAAAAATCATCGCCACATCAAAAAACGGCACTAATTTTGCATAATGGCCAATTTTAAGATTGGACAAATTCAAAATCACTAGAACCAATGCTATCAGGTGTAAAAGGATGAATTTTAAAAGAGATTTTTGTTCAAACATTTAGAAATAAGTGGAAAAATTCTGAAAAGATATCAAGAAGCAAAATGCTATTATCGATAGTATTTTTTGTCCAGAGAAAGGTCTAAAAAAGAATCTGCCGACTTTAAAAAAAGTCGTCATCCTTGAGCTGTAGGCTCGAGGATCTCTTTATGTTGCGCGCTAAACCTCAAGGGATCCTCGAGCCTTCGGCTCAAGGATGACGAACTTTAGAACATCTTCGCAAAATTTCTTTTTTTGCGTTTTTTCCAAGCACCTGTGTGATAAGCATCAGAAGCAAGCAAAGGAACAACTGAAGTTGCTTCTGCATAAACCATTTGCTCGAAAGTTGTGTCAACTTTGCCCCAAGAACAAGCTTCTTTCAGAGTTGAAGAAGAACAAGCGCCATCGCGAGAATCAGCAACTGTGATTTGCACAGCATATTTATGCATATCAACTTCTTCACCTAAAATTTCCGCGCAAACAACTGTATCTTGTACGAAATTTTTTGGAACACCACCACCAATCATAAGCAAACCAGTGGTTCCAGCTTTAATTTTGATGTCGGTTAATTCTTTAAAATCAGCAATCGAGTCAATAGTTAAATGCTTCTTTGGATTTTTAACTTGATGCAGCACCAAACCAAAACCCGCTGAAGAATCAGTGAAAGCAGGGCAGAAGATTGGCACATTATTGTCATAAGCAAGCTCAATCAAAGATTCTTTTTTCTTAGAATTTTTCTTAAGAAATTTTCCCATTTCCCAGATAAATTCGCGAGAAGAATAAGGTCTTGCTTCCAGTGAATTTGCGATTTGAAAAATGGTGTGATCACATTTTTGTAAATCTTCTTCATTGATGTAAGTGTCATAAATGCGATCAATGTAATTTTCGCGCAAAAACTTGTCATCGATAAATGGCGTGCCTTGATAATGCTTGAATCCTAAGGCCTCAAAAAAATCCATATCAACGATTGATGCACCAGTTGCAACAATCGCATCAACCATGCCAAATTTCACCATGTCAGCATAAACTTTCATGCATCCACCAGCCGAAGTTGACCCAGCAAGGGTTAGAATGATTGAGCAATCTTTGTCTTTTAACATCATGTTAAAAATTTCAGTAGCTTTTGCCAAATCACGCGAAGTAAATGACATGTCATTCATTTGCTTAACAATAGGGCGCGCATCAAATGAAGTGATGTCGATATGTTTTACAACTTTTTTTAATAAATCTTTTTTAGTTACCTTGCTCATTTTTTTGTTTTTTGATTAGTTTTGTTTTTGTAATTTTTGTTTAGCAAAAATTTAGTTTTTACCTAATTTTAAATGATTTCTTAAATTTATTGGATCAAGGTCTATATTACTGTTCCAGCAAATTGTTTTACTTTCTTGATCTATGTAAACTTCTTTAAATTTGTTATAATCATCCCAAATTTTAAAAACTCCTTTCCCCACAAGATGCTTCAGATTAACTATTCCTTGAGCTCCATCTGCAAAAGAAAGCTGAATTTCGTAATTTTCAAGAGCCTTGCAATTTGTAATATGATATTTTTCAAACATATTTAAATTAATGGTTTTATTTTTTGCAATTCTTGCAAATTTTTTGCCAAATTCCAATTATTTTTTAACTCTTCTTTATGGATTGTAGCCCATTCTACCACAAGACCATAAACCCTCGGAGGTAAATTTACCTTCTATTATTTTTAGGTCTTCTATTGCTATTACAGCTTCAAATTCAGCATATTTTGCATGAAAGTGTGAAGGATTATGATCGTCGAGAAACATTCTTATAACAATACCAAAAAAACGACTAATTTCTGGCATTTAATCTTTCCTCTTCCTTCACTTCTTGATACATACTGATCAAAGGCTCGTTAGTCACTTCAAACTGTAAGTTTTTGTTAAAACCGTTAAAGTCAGTTCGGATACTGCGGGAATAAGCACCTAATTGGCCGATTTCGATGTAATCCCCTTCAGCGATATTTTCTGGAAGATAGAATGGACCTTTCATAGAGTCAAGAGAATCGCAAGTCGGGCCATAAAATCCGAAAGAAACTAAATTGCCAGAAAGCTGGCTGCGCGCTCTGGTTCTAATTGCTCTTACTGGATAGATGAAACCTGGGAAGCCAGCATCAAACAGACCGCCGTAAGTTCCGTCATTTAGATAAAGCATGTTTTTTTTACGTCCTTCAACTCGAACTAAAAGAGAACCTGATTCGGCAGCCAAAGCGCGGCCTGGTTCACACCAAATTCGACATTCAGGATCAAGTTTTAATTGGGTGATTGCATCAAAAATTTCATCGAAATAAGAAACCATGTTTGGCGGAGTCATGCCTGGATATGAAGATGGAAAACCACCACCAATGTCAAGAACATCAAGACGAACCTTGGCTCTTTCCACCACTTCTTTAGTAATCATGATCGCATTGCGATATTCAATTGGATCCATACATTGTGAACCCACGTGAAAACAAATGCCAAATCTTTGCGCGGCCATTCTGGTTTTGCGCAGCAAGCCCATGGATTCTGATGGCAAAATACCAAATTTTCCAGAAAGATCAATTGCTGCATGAGAATTTGGAATTGACAAGCGCACGTGTAAACCAAGATCTTTGGCATTTCCAGTCACTTCAAGAATCTTTTTTAGCTCATCAAGTGAATCAAGCGAAAAATCACGAATTCCGTGATTAAAATATGCATCAAAAATAGCTTCCCTCGATTTCATTGGATGCATGAAATACATTTTAGCCGTTTTACCAAAAAGCTCGTCGATCAATTTAACTTCTGCTGTGGAAGCAACATCAAAATGCC
Source organism: uncultured Rhizobium sp. (assembly GCA_964580715.1). Lineage (GTDB taxonomy): Bacteria > Pseudomonadota > Alphaproteobacteria > Rickettsiales > UBA1997 > UBA2645. Next base: position 6,622 of record CAZOKU010000051.1, read on the forward strand.
TGATTCCAGAATTGAATAAATGCTGCAAAACTGTGCGATCTGGATTGCTTTTTACAGAGTAAAGCACGTCGCTTTGATGTTGGTTGGTTTTAAAATTGTTTAAAAAGAAGCTAGCTGCTTTTTTAATTGAATGTGGGCGGATAAAGTAAACTGGAACAGAAGGTTTTAATTCTGTAATTTTTTTCTCGATTGTTGTAAGACCTTCAGAACTTTCATTAGAGCTTATCAGTTTTTGCTTGTCACCCTTGATGATCTTTTGATTGAAATTTAAATAGTGAATTTTGCCGTTCACCCCTCGATCATATTGCTCTTGTTCTTGTTCCATTTCTTTTGTGTAAAGTTAAATTAAGTAGAAAACAGAAGATAAATTACTTAATTTTGTTTGAATAGGTCTCTTACAAAAACAGCTTTGCAAAGCAAATTGCATTGCACAAATTCAAACGCAATAATTTTTTAAAGAGGGCGCAAAGTAAGAACATTTTTTTATTTGTAAATAAAAATTTTAAAAAAAATGCATTTTTTGCCTAAGAACTGAAGTTTTTCAAGTTCTTCCTCTAAAAATAGTGAACACACAAAAAGACTTTTTAATAAAAAAGCAAGAAAAATTATGATTTAATTAAGAATTTAAAAACCTCTTCTAAATCAGGCTGTCTGGTAGAAATATCTTTGATTGCAATTTCATTTTTCAAAACAAATTGCAGAATTTTTTCAACTTCAATTTTTTCAGGATCATAAGTCACAGAAATTTTGTCATCTGCTAAATTTTTAAATTTTAGGTCTCCCAAAACAAGCGCTTCAGCGTTGACTTGATTGCTTGCAGAAATAATTAACTCTTTGCTAGATAAAATGTTCATCAGATTTTCTTTGCTGTCATGTTTGATCACCTTGCCGTGATTGATTACGGCAATTTCATCACATAATTCTTCAGCTTCTTCGAGATAGTGGGTTGTAAGCAGAATAGTCACTCCCTTTTGATTTAGCTGTTTGACATAATTCCATAGTTGATTGCGCAACTCAACATCCACGCCAGCGGTTGGCTCATCTAACACCAAAATTTCTGGATTATGCACCAAAGCTTTTGCCACTAGCAGCCTTCTTCTCATACCGCCTGACAGGCTTCTTGGCTTAGCTTTCATTTTATCTTTTAGACCCAAAGCTTCAATGATTTCTATGGTGCGACGCTCTGATTTTTTTATGCCATAATAGCCAGCATAAATTTCTAAAGTTTCGTAAACATTGAAAAAAGGATCAATGATTAGCTCTTGCGGAACAATGCCAATTTTGAATTTCGAGGCTTGCTGATCTTGGTCAATGTTGATGCCGCCGATGCAAACTTCGCCCGCAGTTTTATTAACCAAACCAGCAAGAATGTTGATGATGGTTGATTTTCCTGCACCATTTGGCCCCAATAGCCCAAAAAATGAACCTTTTTTGATTTTTAAGTTTACTGCGTCTAAAGCGTGCTTTGCAGGGGTTTTCTTTGATCCCTTGTAGGTTTTGCTTAAGTTTGAGATTTCAATGGCAAAACTGGTCATTTTGAGGGCTTAGATTAGATTTTTTGATTTTAAGAGTTCTTGCAATTCACCAGACTGAAACATTTCTTTAACAATGTCACAACCGCCAATAAACTCGCCTTTGATGTAAAGCTGTGGAATTGTTGGCCAGTCAGAAAATTCTTTGATGCCTTGACGAATTTCCATGTCGCGTAACACGTCAACGTCAAAAAAGTTAACTCCTAATTGTTTTAAAACATGAGATACGGTCGCAGAAAATCCACATTGCGGAAGATCTTTGCTGCCTTTCATGTAAAGAACTACGTCATTATTTGAAATAGTTTCTTGAATTTTTTGTAAAATATCGTTGGACATAATTAAATAGCGGATGTTTTTAATTGCATAGCATGAAGCTTGCTTCCAAGATAATTATCAAGAGCTTTATTTACAAGCTTATGTTGTTCGACACGGCTTTTTCCAGCAAAAATTTTATCAATGATGGTGACACTGTAGTGGTCATTGTCGTCAACCAGAGCAATAATTTCAATTTTTGCATCAGGAAAATCTTTTCGTAAAAGTTTTTCTAAATCAGTTTTTGCTATTGGCATGTTCAAGTAAAGTTTTTATTAAAAAAGGTCGGTACCAAATTTGATACCGACCCCTTTGTAGAATTTTTAACTCAAATGTTAAGAATTAACCGAAAAATCCACGGCGTTTTTTTGGAGGATTTCCGTCACGATCATCACGATCACGGTCGCGGTCGCGATCACGACGGTCATCGTTTCTGCGATCTCTGCCGCCTCGATCATCACGATCACGGCGGTCATCACCTCTGCGCTCGCGTCTTTCGCCGCGATCACGACGGTCATCGCGATCACCACGGTCACGTCTGTCGCCGCCAAATTCTCTTTCATCAACCATTTGCGGTTTATTTGGCAAACGATCTGAAATGTCTTCGCCAGTTGCTTGATCAACGCAACGATAGCTTAATTTCGGACGACCTTTTTTGTCAAAGCCAATAACTTTAACTTTTACAATGTCGCCTTCGTTAATCACATCTTCAACGAAATCAACACGATATTCTGCAAGTTCAGAAATGTGAACGAATCCATCGCGATTGTTAGAAATGCTAACAAATGCACCAGCATCAATAACTTTAACTACTGGACCTTCATAAATGTCACCAATTTCTGGCTCAAATATGATGTCATTAATCATTGCCAAAGCTTTTTTGATTGATTCGCCATTATTGCAAGAAACTTTAACTGTGCCATCATCTTCGATGTCAATTGTCGCGCCAGAAACTGCGCAGATTTCTTTGATCACACGGCCGCGAGAACCAATAACTTCACGAATTTTCTTTGGCGGAATGTTTAAAATTTCAACGCGTGGAACATTCGGATTTAGTTCTGCTCTTGGAGAAGACATAGTTTCATCCATTTTTCCAAGAATGTGAATTCTGCCCACATGAGCTTGATGCAAAGCTTTTTCCATAATCTCAGCAGTAATGCCGTTGATTTTGATGTCCATTTGCAAAGCAGTGATACCGTTTTTAGT
>CAZOKU010000052.1:0-9623 GCA_964580715.1 uncultured Rhizobium sp.
CCTAAAAGTAGCCTGGCCCCTTTAAGATTAATGTTGTTGTTCGTTGTTTCTTGTGCTGCCGCGTAATGTTTGAATTCCAGCGTTAGTTTGTTCTGCAAAACCAACTTTTTCTAGTTGAGTGTTTCCCATTCCAAGATGTTGTGCGTCAAAGCCTTGGTGTCCAATTCCGAAAGGTGCTTGATTCTGATTAAAAAAATCTTCTATTTTGCCGTTTAATACTCCTTCAAGGTGATATACTGAATCAAGTGATTCTGTTCCGAGATTAAATTGTTGTTTTAGTGATGATCCAACTCCTTGTCCACCAATTGGAGTTCCCATTCCTTGTCCACCAACCATGCTGCTTCCGCCAACTGCTGCGCCAGAGGCGTGTCCTCCTGAATGGCTGCCATGTTGTAAGGCATGGTCATCATGTGCTTGAAGGCCCTTCATGGCGATTTGTTGTGCCGCCAGATTGATTTGTGGTTGTTGTGCTGTTTGTGCTGGTCCTGACATATGATTTTATTATTAATTATTCACTATCAACCGCTGCAACAGCAGCCATGTTGAGAATGTCGTTAACAGTTGAATTCATAGTAACAATTTGTACAGATTTTTCAAAACCATTTAAAATTGGTCCGACCACTGTGCAATTTCCAACTTCTTCCAATAGCTTAGTTGCGATGCTTGCTGAATGTAGGCCTGGGCAAATTAAAATATTTGCTGGTGCGGTTAGGCGACAGAATGGATATCTGGCCATTTTTTCTGGATTAAGCGCCACGTCAGCAGTCATTTCGCCGTCATATTCAAAATCAACTTTCATGCCATCAAGAATTTCAACGGCGTGTTTGATGCGCGAAGATTCAGTTTTTAGAGCACTGCCAAAATTTGAGAATGACAAAAATGCCACTCGTGGTTCATAGCCCATAGAGCGCACTTTTTTTGCAGTTTGAACGGCAATGTTAACTAAATGTTCTGATGAAGAAAGCTCAGAGCAAGCGGTGTCGGAAATGAAAATGGTTTTGCCTTTAGAAATTATCATGGAAATTCCTAGAACAATTTCACCTTTTTTGTTTTTGACTAGTTGCCAAACATCAGTAAGCGATTTGCGATAGCCGCGAGTAAGGCCAGTGACCAGTGCATCACCATCGCCGCATAAAAGCATTGAAGCGGCGAAAACGTTGCGATCATTTTTGATCATGCGGGCACAGTCAGAATAAAGCGCGCCGTTGCGTTGTAATTTTTGATATAAACAATCAGTGAATTTAGAATTTTCGTCAGAAATTTTTGCGTTGTAAATTTCAATTCCTTCACGAGAAATGTTGGCTTCTTTCATGTTTTCTAAAACACGTTCTTCCTTGCCAATTAAGATTGGCGTGCCATAGCCAGAGTCGCGCCACATTGCGGCAACTTGGATGATTTCTGGCTGTTCACCTTCAGCAAAAATAACTTTTTTTGGTTTTCTTTGTAATTTTTCAAAGATCAAACTCATGCTGTTGATGGTTGGATCGCGGCGAGCTTGCAACTGCTTGGTATAAGCAGCCCAATCGGTGATTGGTTTGCGCGCAACGCCAGATTCAACAGCAGCTTTTGCAACTGCAGTTGGAACCACGTGAATTAAGCGTGAATCAAATGGAGTTGGAATTATATAGCGTGGGCCAAATTTCATTTCGCGTCCGCCGTAAGCTTTGATAACTTCTTCAGGAACACGCTTGCGGGCCAATTCTGCAATTGCGTGAGCAGCGGCAATTTTCATTTCTTCATTGATGGTTGAAGCGCGAACGTCTAAAGCACCGCGGAAGATGTAAGGAAAACCCATCACGTTATTTACTTGGTTTTCATAGTCAGAGCGGCCAGTTGCAACGATTGCGTCATCGCGAGTGGCGTGAACTTCTTCTGGCGTGATTTCTGGATCAGGATTTGCCATGGCAAAAATTACAGGATTTTTAGCCATTGATTTAACCATTTCTTTGGTCACAGCCCCTTTAACTGAAAGGCCTAAAAACACGTCAGCGCCTTTCATGGCGTCAGCTAAAGTGCGAGCTTTGGTTTCAACAGCGTGGGCAGATTTCCACTGATTCATGCCGTCGGTACGTCCTTTGTAAATTGTGCCCTTGGTGTCGCATAAAATGGCGTTTTCATGAGGCAGGCCCATTGCTTTTAAAAGCTCTAAACAGGCGATTCCCGCAGCGCCAGCGCCGTTTACTACAACTTTGATTTCAGAGAATTTTTTGCCAGAAATGTGTAAAGCGTTGATAATACCGGCTGCAGAGATGATTGCAGTGCCATGTTGATCATCGTGGAAAACCGGAATATCCATGATTTCACGAAGTTTGCTTTCGATGATAAAACATTCAGGAGCTTTGATGTCTTCAAGGTTGATGCCACCCCAAGTTGGGCCAAGATATTTTACGGCATTTATGAATTCTTCAGCATTTTCAGTGGCAACTTCAATGTCAACCGAGTCAATGTCGGCAAAGCGTTTGAATAATACGGATTTTCCTTCCATAACTGGTTTTCCAGCAAGGGCGCCAAGGTTTCCAAGGCCTAAAACTGCGGTTCCGTTGGAAATAACCGCGACATAATTGCCTTTCGAGGTATAGTCGTAGGCGGCTTCAGGGTTTTCAGCAATTTCTAAACATGGAATTGCAACACCTGGGGAGTAAGCTAAAGCGAGGTCGCGCTGAGTGTTAAGCGGCTTGGTTGCGTGCATTCCAACTTTGCCAGGTTGACCTTGAACGTGGAAGTTTAGGGCTTCTAATTCTTTTTGATTTCTAACTGTCTTAGTTTTTATAGTTTCTTTTTTAGATGACATTGCTTTTAATGTTAAAGTTAAGAACTTAATTTTTAAGAAGTTAATCGCAAAATTTTACTTGTCAAAGCTTATGAATATTGATCGAAGCAAAAAATTTACTGATTTTTTTACTAAGTTTGAAGGAAAGCGGCAAATTAACGCTTTAGTGTTACACCATATTGAAGCAAATTCTGTTGAAAAAGCAATAGAAATGCTTGAAGAATCTGAGGTTAGCGCCCATTTTTTGATTGGTGAAGATGGCAAAATTTTTCAATTAGTTGATGAAAATGATATTGCTTATCATGCGGGTGTTAGCTGTTGGAGGGGTGTCGATGGCTTAAATAAAACTTCTATAGGCATTGAATTTTTAAACTCGGCGGCTTTTAGCAAGAAATTTGAGAAGGCGCAGATGCTTGCGGGGTTGAAACTTTGTAAATATTTGATTGCTAAATATAATATAGCTAAAGGCAATGTGGTTGGGCATTCAGACATTGCTTATTTTGCTGATTTGAACAGTTTGGATCGCAAGCAAGACCCTTCGCATTTGTTTGATTGGGTTTTTTTGGCGGAAAATGGGGTGGGGGTTCATCCGAAATCGTCGGCAAGTTATAATATTATTATGTTTAAAATTGGAGATAAAAACCATAAAATTTTGATGATTAAACAAAAATTGGCGAAATTTGGCTATAAAGTGATGAATTTTAGTGATGAATTTGATTTTGAAATGCAAAGTTTGGCGAAAGTTTTTAATCGTCGGTTTGTTGGGATTGATTCTGACTCTTGGAGTGAGAGGGCGGATGATGTTTTGGGTAAGGTTTGATTTTCGTTGAAGGATTTTGCATGAACGTGAGGACGGGGTCAGGAGACCCCGTCCCGCAACGTCAGGAGACCCCGTCCTGCAACAGGATGATGTTTTGGGTAAGGTTTGATTTATAATTGGTGAGGGGTCAATTTTAGAAGGTGAAAACAGTTTTTGCGATGGTTAGGATGATAATTTTTTTGGCACCGTGTTTTTTGAGGATTTTTGCGCAGGATTCAAGAGTGGTGCCGGTGGTCATGACGTCGTCGATTAATAAAATAGTTTGGTTTTTGATCAGGTTTTGATAGTTTTCATTTAAAATAAAAGCATTTTTGAGATTTTTTCTTCGCTCTTTTTGTCTTAGAAAGGCTTGGGCTTTGGTGTCTTTGCTGCGCTTAATTAAATTTAATAAAAGTTTTTTTTGTGGGAAATGTTTTAGTAAATTTTTTGCAATTAAAGCAGATTGGTTGAATTTTCTTTTTCTGATTTTGTTTTTGTGAAGTGGAACAACAGTTGCAATGTCAATGTTTTCAAGCTCTAATTTGAATTTGGTGAATAAAAAAGAAGCTAGTTTTTTGCTGATAAAAGTTTGATCACGATATTTTAAATCGCTGATGATTTTGCCGATAATTTGGTTATAATGAAAAATTGTAAGAACCTTGTCATAGCTGGGAGGCTTGGTTAGGCAATGTGGGCAAATCAAATTTAAAGATTCATAACTTCCTGCTGTTTCAAAAGGATAAGAGCAGATTTTGCATTTTGGTTGAGTTATGAATTGCAATTTAAGCCAGCAAGTGCTACAAAATAGAGCATTTGAGCTGATGATGTCTTTACAATAAAGGCAATGATTCGGAAAAAAAATTTCCAGAATTCTTTTGATAAACATGAAAAATCTATTTGATCGAAAGTTGCTGAACCTTAATCGCAAGCGCTTTGGTGAGTTTGTGGTGCATAATTTTTTTTATAAAGAAGTTGAGCAAAGAATTGGTGACAATCTTGAGCTTTTAAATAGAAAATTTGATAAAACTCTGAGGATTCAGTCAAATCGATTTATTGTTAATTTGCAAGGTGAAGAGCAAATTTTGATTGCTGATGATGAATTTTTGCCTTTTTGTTCTAATTCTTTTGATTTGGTGGTTAGTAATTTGAATTTTCATTTTATTAATCAAATTCCAGAGTTTTTAATGCAGGTAAAAAAGATATTAAAGCCTGAGGGAGTGTTTATTGCGAGCTTTTTTGGAGAGGAAAATCTGAAAGAATTGCGTCATGTTTTATTTGAAGTTGAAAATGAAATTTATGCTGCAGTTTCGCCAAGAATTGCCCCAGCAATTGATGTTAAAACGGCGGCACATTTGTTACAAAAAGCTGGTTTTGTGAATCCGATTGCGGATGTTGACCGAATTGAGCTGGAATATAATGATCCGCTTGATTTATTAAAAGATTTGAAATTGATGGTGCAAGGTAATATTATGCTTGAGCGCAGTCGAAAATTTGCGACAAAAAATTTCTTAAATGAAATTGTGAAAAAATATCGATTGCTTTATGGTCTTGAGAACAAGGCGGTGAAAGCGAGTTTTGATATTGTAACTGTTATGGGTTGTTTGCCGAAGGAAAACTAATAAGTAACCTGGAACTTTTTTTAAGTTTTTATGAACGGTAAGGGCGGAGTTACAAACTTCGCCCAGTGCTGGGCCATGCAACAACGCTAACCAGGAAACTTTTTTTGAAATTATAATGAAAAAATTACATATAAAAACTTATGGATGTCAGATGAACGTGTATGATTCGGATCGTATGCAGGATTTGATGATGGCAGTTGGTTATGAAAATTCGGAAACGCCAGAAGGCGCGGATATGGTGATTATCAACACTTGTCACATTCGTGAAAAGGCTTCAGAGAAGCTGTTTTCTGACCTTGGTCGTTTGCGTCCGCATAAAGAGTTGAAAAAAGAACAAGGTGAGCAGATGATTGTTGCAGTTGCTGGATGTGTTGCGCAAGCCGAAGGTGAAGAAATTTTTCGTCGTTCTAATGTGGTTGACATTATTGTTGGGCCAGAAAGCTATCAAACCTTGCCAGACTTGGTTGGAAAGGTGATGAGAGAAAAGAAAAAACAGATTAATTTAGATTTTTCGCCAAATGATAAATTCGATGCTTTGCCGACAAATGAAGCTGGTGTAGGTGCAAGTGCATTTGTTACGGTTCAAGAAGGTTGTGATAAATTTTGCACCTTCTGTGTGGTGCCTTACACGCGCGGTGCAGAATATTCTCGTGAGGTGAAAAAAATTTATGATGATGCTTTGCGCCTTGTTGATCGCGGTGTTAAAGAAATTTATCTTTTGGGGCAAAATGTTAATGCTTATCACGGTTTGGATGAGGCTGGCAATGCTTCAAATTTAGCAAAATTAATTGAAAAAATCGCTGCAATCTCGCAAGTTGAGCGCATCCGCTATACCACTTCTCATCCGCATGATATGAATGACGATTTAATCAATGCTCATCGTGATATTGAAAAGCTGATGCCGTTTTTACATTTGCCAGTGCAGGCGGGGTCTAATTCTGTGCTGAAAGGCATGAATCGTAAACATACTAGACAAGATTATTTTAAAATTATCGAAAAGCTTAGAAAAGCAAGGCCTGACATGGGTTTGTCGTCGGATTTTATTGTCGGTTTTCCTGGTGAAAGTGACAAAGATTTTGAAGATACGCTTGATTTGGTGAAGCAAATTGGTTTTGCGCAATGTTATTCTTTTAAATATTCGCCGCGCCCTGGAACTCCAGCACATGATGCTAAAACGCAAATTCCAGAAGAAGTTAAAGATGAAAGATTGGCAAGGCTGCAGAAGCTTTTGTCGGAACAACAAATTGCTTTCAATCAAAAATTTGAAGGTGAAAAAATGAAAGTTTTATTTGAAAAAGAAGCGCCAAAATCAGGGAAGGGTAAAGCAGAAACTTTTCAACTTTGGGGAAAAAGCCCGTGGTTGCAATCAGTGATTGTTGATTTTGAGGATGAAATTCAGGCAAAGCAACAGCTTGGCAAAATTTCTGAAGTAAAAATCATCAAAAGCCGCCCAAGCAGTTTGGTTGGAAGTTTGTGTTGAATGTTTTAAACAAAATTATTTTTTAATTAAATTTTAATAAATGTATGACAAGAGAATCAGTTGTTACAGGATCAGGCGCTGCTAGAGCAGCGGTTTCAGAAAAGACTGTATATGATAAAATTATTAATCTTTTAGAATTGTGTTTAACAAGATATGAAGCAGGTTCTGACTTAAAAAACGGTTTAGAAGAAGCTTTAAAAAAATTTGTGGAGAAGGGATTGCATGAATCACAGTTTGATGACAGTCGTTCTATAGCAGAATTAAATACTGTTTTACAAGCGTTTTTGAATAAAGATAAAAGAGAGATTTCTGTTAAAGCATCAGAAGGGGGAAGATCTGAAGAAACGATTGCAAATGAACTAGAAACTTTGTTAGACCATTTTAAATTAATTAAAGAAATGCCAATGCCTAACCCTGAAGGAAAGGCCATTGCGATTTTTGGTTCTTCTATGGGTTTGATGGAAATGAGATTAAAATGGGTTTTAAAACAATTGGAAAAATTTTCTGATCTTTCAGAAAGACCACAGATAGTTTTTTTAACTGGTGATAGAGCGGCATTTCTTAATATGCTAGAAGAAAAAGAAATATTAGTTAAAATAATTGCTGAAAAAATTTCTAGACCAAAAGATGAAATTAAGGCTTTGCTAGAAAATGCAAATAAAGAAGCTGAGACAATTTCTTCTATGCCAGAGCATAAACAAACAATACTTCCATTGTTGATAATGAGAAAAGTAAATGAAATTGTAGCGGGAAGTTTTATATTAGAAGGTTTAGAAGAGCTTGATTTACAAGATTTAGAAAAAGCGCAATCATTATTAAAAATGGCGTTGGTTGAGAGAATTTATCCAAGTGAAACTGTGATGGCGGAAGAAATTGCTAAAAAATATGATTTAGGTGAAAATTCAATTTTGTATAGTAATGAGATTAGTAAAGGATATCGTGCTACGACATTAGATAATGCAAATAGACTTTTTGAAGAGATAATTGCTGGGAAAATTAACAAAAATGTTATGTTGGTTTCTAATAATCCATTTTGTCGCAGACAATTTCTCGATGTTGAAAATGCTCGTAAAATTTTAGACATTAGATCTCTTGGTCACGGCATTGAACTTGACGTTTGTGGCTTTGGTAACTTGGACAAAAGAGTTAACCCAGACACAGTTCTCGATTGTTTAGCTCGTGATGTTTATGCCATAAATAAATCATTAGAATTAGCTTCGCCAAGCACTAGAGTTTCTGTTGGTGGTCTTGGTGGTGGTGCAACTGCCGTGGCAACTTCTGAAGGTGCAGCGCGTGTTTAATTAGTTAATCTTAAGAAAAAGATAGATTATTTAACATAATCTGCATCGGGTGAAATTTTATTGAAAAGTGCGCGGCGGGCTATGGTGGCACAGATTAAATTTGCCAAAATTAGGTTGAGAATAATTAAAACCAAAATTTTGGCGAAAGACAATAAAGAAAATTTTTCTATGCCAGCTGCAAGCAGAATCAATGGAATTATATAACAATGCGCTATCATTGCGACTTGGATCATAGTAAATACATCTTTAGCTTTCAAAAAGGCTATTGCAGAAAAAATCAGCAAAATGCCAGCAATAGTTGCGATTATCAAAGCAAATGAAATCATATTTTTTTCTTGTTAAATAACAGAAATAAAACGGTTACTAATTTTAGCAAAAATAGCAGAATTATTATGTCGAGAATGGCGTCAAAATTTGATACTGAGTTGATCAGAATCAGAATAATGATGTTGGTAAAAATGAAGTAAAATCCGAGGATTTTTTCATAAGAATTTTGTGCAATAAAAAAGCGAACGGAAATAATTGCTAAAGCGATGATGATGAAGCAAGAAATTATTTCTGACATAATCAATAAATTCCAGTTGGATCTTCGTCGGAAGAGATGCCGCCAGGCTCTGAGCTTGAGTCAGTGTCGTTTTCGTCGATAGTGTCGGTTAATTTGAATGCCTCAAAAAATATGTTTTCTTTTGGAGTTAATGGAGTTGGAAATTTTCCAGTTAAGCGATTAATTTTCATAAATTTAACGCTGTTTGGCACACGAAATGGAGTTGAAGGTGTGTTTTTTAGAGCTTCTTTCATGAAATTAATGAAAATTGGAAGTGACACTGAAGCGCCTGTTTCGTCTGATCCTAAACTTTTTGGTGTGTCAAAACCAACATAAACTGCAGCAATTAAATCAGGAGAAAAGCCAACAAACCATGAATCAAAAGCGTTGTTGGTGGTTCCAGTTTTTCCGCCAATAATTTTTCCAATTGCTCGGGCGCGTCCTGCTGTTCCACGCTCAACCACGCCTTGCAACATTGAAGTTATTTGATAAGCAGTTGCTGAATCAGTGATTTGCTCTTTGCTTTCATCCAAAAATGGCACCGCAGAAATGTTGGTTTTTGCATCTGAATTTATGTCAATGCTGCAAGCAGAACATTCTCTTTTATCGCGACGATAAATTGTTGCACCTTGACGATCTTGAATTTTTTCAATCATTGATGGAGTGATTTTTTTTCCACCATTGATCATCATTGAATAAGCTGTTGTAAGGCGCATCATTGTTGTTTCAACCGAGCCTAAAACCAGCGAATAAATTTGTTTTGGATTATCGTTGATGCCAAATCTTTTTACCACTTCAACAACTTTATCTAAACCAACTTGGTCAGCCATGCGCACAGTTGTAACGTTGCGAGATAATTCTAAACCAGTTCTAAGGGTTGTTGGTCCATAAAATTCTCCAGAATAGTTTGTTGGTTTGTAAGGGGGAAGGCCAATTCCTTGATTTAGAGAGATTTCTTCATCCATGATCACAGATGCTGGAGTCATGCCATTTTCAAGTGCAGCAATATAACCAAAAGTTTTCATAGTTGAGCCAGGTTGTCGCAGTGCTTGGGTTGCGCGATTAAATTGATTTGGCAAATCAACATAGCCGCCCATCATGGCAAGAACC
>CAZOKU010000053.1:0-9518 GCA_964580715.1 uncultured Rhizobium sp.
CATATAAATATCTTTCAGCCCCAACTGCCCCAACCTTCTATCCGCAATATAACGAATATATCTTTTAACTTCACGCGAAGTTAAACCTTCAACATTGCCCATTTCAAAAGCCAAATCAATAAATGCATCTTCAAAATGCACAATCGTCGCACAAGCTTCATAAAGCCGCCCTTTCAATTCACCATCCCAAATTTCTGGATTTTCTTGCACAAAAGTGCGGAATAATTTTATGATTGAATTAGTATGCAAAGTTTCATCCCGCACCGACCAAGCCACAATCTGCCCCATCCCTTTCATTTTTCCAAAACGCTGGAAATTTAACAAAATCGCAAAAGATGCAAAAAGCTGCAACCCTTCAGTAAAGCCACCAAACACCGCCAAAGTTGTGGCAATGTCTTTCTTGGTTAAAGTGCCAAACTTGTGCATATAATCATATTTATCTTTCATTTCTTTATATTTCATGAAAGCCTGATATTCAGTTTCTGGCATACCAATTGTGTCAAGCAAATGCGAATAAGCTGCAATATGCACCGTTTCCATATTAGAAAAAGCCGCCAACATCATCTGCACTTCAGTTGGTTTAAACACTTGTGAATAATGCTTCATATAACAATTATTCACTTCGATATCGGCTTGCGTAAAGAAGCGGAAAATCTGCGTTAGCAAGTTTTTTTCACCAGCAGTTAAATTATATTTCCAATCACGAACATCATCCGCCAAAGGAACTTCCTCTGGAAGCCAATGCACTTGCTGTTGTTTCAACCAGGCATCATAAGCCCACGGATAATTAAAAGGTTTATAAATTGGTTTTGAATCAAGAAGAGACATAAGATAAAAAAATAAAGTTACACTATATGTAGTAGAAAAATTTAATAATTAACACAGTATATTGTGTTTTTCTTTTTAATAAGCAAAATTTTTTTTATAATTTTTTCAGTAACTTTAACATTGATTTATTTTCTGTTTTTATTATATTAAAAACACTAATTATTTTACATACAAAATCTTTTTAACTATTAATTAAAAAATAAAAAATTATGTCAGTTCTTGTCGGAAAAAAAGCACCAGATTTTACAACCGCAGCAGTGATGCCAAACAATGAAATCAACGAAAGCTTCAATCTTCACACTTACCTTAAAGGAAAAATCGGAGTTTTATTTTTCTATCCTCTTGATTTTACTTTCGTTTGCCCTTCTGAAATCATCGCTTTTGATAATCGCTTAAAAGATTTCAAAGATCGCGGCGCTGAAGTGATTGGCGTTTCAGTTGACTCAAAATACACTCACCTTGCTTGGAAAAACACTGAAATCAACAAAGGCGGCATCGGGCAAATTCAATTCCCTCTAGTTGCTGACTTAACCAAAAACATCGCGCGCGATTATGACGTGTTACTCGGCGAAGCTGTTGCTTTACGCGGAACTTTCCTAATCGACCAAGAAGGTGTAGTTCGTCACCAAGTGGTTAACGACCTGCCATTAGGCCGCAACATCGACGAAGCAATCCGCATGGTTGATGCTTTGAAATTCTTCCAAGCTAACGGCGAAGTTTGCCCTGCTGGTTGGAATAAAGGCAAAAAAGGCATGAAAGCTGATGCTAAAGGCGTGGCTGATTATCTTGCGCACAACTCTAAAGAATTATAAAATCATGAAAACGCTTGTCGTAAAATATTTACCCAGCGGAAATAACTCCAACACATTAAACTTGTTGGAGTTATTTTTAAAAGCAGCTGCTGGTCAAAAAATTGAAACTGTTGATTTGCTAGAAACTCCAGCACCTATCTTTGATCAAAACAGCATCCAAGCTTACTATAAACGCAATTACGGCAAGCAACAACTCAACGAAACAGAATCAAAACTTCTGGCAAAAAACGACCAATTAATCGCTCAGCTAAAATCTGCTGACGTGTTGGTCATTGCTTGCCCAATGCACAATTTTGGCTTTCCTGCAGCAGTTAAAGCCTATCTTGACGCCGTAATTTTCAACGGCGAAACTTTTGAAATGGGCAAAAAATTAATGGCTGGCAAAAAAGCCTTAACTTTATTCACCGCTGGCGGAATCTATGACGACAAAGTCGTTGACCTAAATTATCCCCACTGGAACACACTCGCTTTAGGCGCCAAAATCAACTTCAACTTCATGGGCTATGACGAATCCGAAGTCATCGGCACCTCTCTAAGAGACGAAAAAACCCGCCCAGAGCATCTAAGCGAAGCCAACCAAAAAATCTCCCAACTCGTCAAACGCTGGTATGCTTAAACAACTCGGTTTCAAAATATCAGAAATAATCAGACTGTTTGTTAAACAAGATGTTAATGCTGCTGACTCATCTTTTTTTCCTCAATCTAGATTTTTTAACAACGAAACTACTCTAGCAATAGATGAATTAGAGAATAATAAAGGAAAAAAAGTAAAGAATTCTGAAAAACTTTTCAAAGATTTGAAAATATAATTATCCCTTAACAGCAAGTATTATAAAAGAAGGCATAATTAAAAAAATTATTTGTACTTCTTTTTTATAAAGAACACTCCAATTAAGGTGCACTATAATTTGTTTTATTTGGCATAATTTTATCCATTTAAGTTAATCACAAAAGTTAAATCCAATATTTTTTAAAATTTCTCCAGTAGAAATAACGCTTTTTTCTATAATCACTCATTTCGAAATCTCTAATTTCACAAATTTCATATTTACCATTATCAGTCTTATATAAAATAATATCCAAAGAATACATTTTTTCATATGAAATAAAAATTCCTAACAAATAGGATGGCTTCTTACAGAATCTGTTATCTTGATACATCCTCAAACTTCCAACAATAAATTTTTCTTTAAAAAGCAGTAAAAATTTTTCAATTTCTAATTTTTCAATTTTTCTTTTATTTTCTTCATCACTTAAATCTAGTTTAGAATAATCATCTAAAATTTTTCTTAATTCCTGTGGCATTTGAGTGGCGTATATATCCTTTAAATCAGCATATTCTAATATATCTGCAACTTTAGAAATTTTTTGATTTGAGAAATTACAATTGGATAAAAATATTGCGTTAATTAACAAAAATATTTTGAAAAAAATTCTAGGAATCGTCATATGGTTAGTAAAAAAAATAACACAATCTCTCTATTAATGGGCAAAATCCCCACCCTACCCTAACCCTCTCCCCGCCAGCGGGGAGAGGGGACGCGCGGATAATACTTTATCTCTAAATCCAGTAATCCCCTCTCCCCACTTGTGGGGAGAGGGTTAGGGTGAGGGGATTTAAGAGTAAGAATGTTTGATACGCCTACGTTTTGGTTTTGCAACAGAATTTGCTAGGGCGATTAAGTTTTTTTTCACCGCTTGATTTTCGATGCGGTTGAAGGCACTGACTAAATTGCGCAAGTCTTTGTCGTTTTTTCTCATCTTTTGTGATCTTGATTTATCAGAGGTGAAATCGTAATTGTAATAATCGCGATCGGCTTCAATGCCTGAAAAAAAAGCGTCCAGAGGCTTTTCTAAAATTTGTGCAATTTCGTAAAGTCGGTTGACACTGACACGATTTTTTGCAGTTTCATATTTTTGAATTTGTTGGAAGGTAACGCCGATGATGTCTCCAAGCTCTTCTTGACTCATTCCTGAAGCAACGCGAAATTGACGGATTCTGGCGGCAACGTGCAGACTGATCTGCGTGACTTTATCTATTATCATGGTGACTTTATTAAGTTTTTTACGGTGAATATCCTTAAACACAGGACTCGGTGTCGTGTGTTTAAGGAACAATTGCCTTATTTAAATATTTTCTGAAAAATATAATCAACATTTTTCGTATGATAAGACAAATCAAAAATTTCCTGTAGCTTTTTTGCCGAAACTTTTCCTTTTATCTCTTCATCATTAGTTAGCAATTCAAGAAAATCAACATTTTGCGACCACACTTTCATCGCGTTAGTTTGCACGATGCGATAAGCATCTTCCCTTGAAATTCCACATTCTTCAATTAAAACCAGTAACACTCTTTGCGAAAAAACCAAACCACGCAAACGATCTAAATTTTTCTGCATATTTTCTGGATAAACTAAAAGATTTTCAATCAAACCAGCAAGTCTAACTAATGCAAAATCAAGAGTAACTGTTGCATCTGGCGCAATCATTCTTTCAACTGAAGAATGTGAAATGTCGCGCTCATGCCACAAAGCAACATTTTCTAAAGCAGGAACAACGGCACTTCTAACAATGCGAGCAAGTCCAGTTAAATTTTCACTGAGCACCGGATTGCGTTTATGCGGCATTGCCGAGCTTCCTTTTTGTCCTTTAGAGAAAAATTCTTCAACTTCTAAAACTTCAGTTCTTTGTAAATGTCTGATTTCAATTGCAAAATTTTCAATTGAAGAAGCAACAACTGCAAGTGCTGAAAAAAACGCGGCATGACGATCACGCGGAATCACTTGCGTTGAAACTGATTCTTCGGCAAGCCCCAGTTTTTCTGCCACATATTTTTGCACGAAAGGATCAATATTTGCAAAGGTTCCAACCGCACCAGATATAGCGCAAACCGCAATTTCTTTTTTTGCAATTTCTAAACGCTCTAAATTTCTTTCAAATTCGGCGTAAAAGCGCGCCATTTTTAAACCAAATGTTGTGGGCTCAGCGTGAATGCCGTGCGAACGGCCAACACACACCACATCTTTATATTCATAAGCACGTTTTTTTAAAGCTGTTAAAACTCTTTTTAAATCAGCAATTAAAAGATCCGTTGCTTGTGCAAGCTGCACCGAAAGGCAGGTGTCAAGCACATCCGAGCTGGTCATGCCATAATGAATAAAACGTGAATTTTCACCAACCAATTCTGCCAAATGAGTTAAAAAAGCAATCACATCATGCTTGGTCACTGATTCAATTTCATCAATTCTTGCCGCATTAAATTTTCCACCAGATTTTTGGAAATTTTCACGAATGCGCAGCGCCGTGCCAACTGGTGCAATTTTTAATTTTTCAAAAGCTTCAAGCGCGTAAATTTCAATATCAAACCAAATTTGATATTTATTTTCTTGCGACCAAATTTTGGTCATTTCAGCTCTAGAGTAACGCGGAATCATGTTTTATAATATGAATTTTGATAAATCAGTTTTGCCTGAAAGCAATTCTCCCAAGTGATTGTCAACATATTTCACATCAACCACCACTTCAGAGCCATCTTTCATTTCAGAAGCTGTAAAACTTACATCTTCAAGAATTTTTTCAAGCATTGTATGTAAACGTCTTGCACCAATATTTTCAACTTCGCCATTAACTTTAAAAGCAATTTTTGCAATTTGTCTTACACCTTCATCCGTGAAATTTAATTTAACATTTTCAACTGCAAGCAAAGCAACATATTGCTTGATCAAGCTTGATTCTGGCTCGGTTAAAATGCGCACCATATCATCTTCACTCAGCGGTTTTAATTGCACGCGAATTGGAAAACGCCCTTGCAATTCCGGCAATAAATCCGCGGGTTTTGCGATGTGGAATGCTCCTGAAGCAACGAATAAAATGTGATCGGTTTTGATTAAACCATATTTCGTGCTAACTGTTGTTCCTTCAACTAAAGGCAGCAAATCGCGTTGCACACCTTCGCGTGAAACATCTCCGCCTTTCATGCCGCTTCTAGCGCAAATTTTATCAATCTCATCAATAAAAACTATCCCATCATTTTCCACTGATTTTAAAGCATTTTTCACCACTTTATCTTCATCAATCATTTTTTCAGATTCTTCATCTATCAAGCTTTTAAGCGCATCTTCCACCGTCATGCGCACTTTTTTGGTTTTTTCACCACCAATTGCCTTGCTGATCATGTCGCCAATATTAATCATGCCCATTTGCCCTCCAGGAATGTCAAAACTAGAAGCAAAAGATGAATTATTATCCGAAACTTCAATTTCCACTTCACGATCATTTAACTCATTATTTTCAAGCATTTGCGAGAATTTTTCTTTAGTTTCGTCTAAAGCATTTTCACCCACCAAACTTTTTAAAATACGTTTTTTAGCATTTTTTTCTGCTTTATCACGCACTTCTTTTTTCAATTCATTTTTCAGCGTTTTAATCGCCACTTCAACTAAATCGCGGATTATCGAGTCAACATCACGACCAACATAACCAACTTCTGTAAATTTCGTTGCTTCAACTTTGATAAACGGAGCATTCGCAAGCTTTGCCAAGCGCCTTGCTACTTCAGTTTTTCCAACCCCAGTTGGCCCAATCATCAGAATGTTTTTTGGCACAATTTCTTCGCGCAAAGGGCTTGCCACCATTTTTCTGCGATAACGATTGCGCAGCGCAATTGCCACCGCCTTTTTTGCTTCATGCTGCCCAACTATATAACGATTGAGTTCATCCACAATTTGCTTGGGCGTAAGATCGCCTGAAACTACTATTTTCTTTGCCGCTTTAACATCAGCCACTTTTTTGGAATTTTTTGACATTTGGTTTATTAAATTAATTTAAGTCTTAAGATCTATAATCTAGTGATGATTGGAAATTTTTCCAGAGGAAATCTATTATTCCTAAGGATTATCTTTGCGCTGATTACTTAAAAAGTAACCTGGAACCTTTTTCTTTTCCTCCCGCTTCACCTTGCCATTATAGCTGGAATAATTCAGCCACAGCATCAAACCTATCACCACCACACTGGTCAAAACCACTATCAAAAAAATTTTCATAAAGATTCCAAAATCTCATCTTGCAACTCTTCAATTCCATAGCCCTTCTCTGAGCTCGTCGCAATAATTTTTTCATAAATAGCTGGCCATTTTTTTGCCTTTTGTAAAATTTCCTCTCGCACCTGCTGAATGGCTTCCTTACTGATTTTGTCCGCTTTTGTTAAAACAATTTCAAAAGAAACTGCCAAAGCATTAAAAACATTAATCACCTCTAAATCCCCTTCTTTCAAACCTTTAACTGGATCAATCAATAAAAAAACCCGTTTTAAATTTGACCTTTTGGTTAAATATTCAACCGCCACTTTTTGCCAATGGCTGATATCTTTTTTATCCGCTTTAGCAAATCCATATCCGGGCATATCAACCAAAACAAAATATTCTCCAACTTTAAAAAAATTTAACTGCCGCGTTCTACCAGGCATTGAAGAAACTATCGCCACTTTCTTTTTTAAAACCGCATTAATCAAGCTTGATTTACCAACATTTGAAGCGCCAAAAAACGCCACTTCTTTATAATGATAAGACGGAACTTGCGAGATGTTATGCGCACCAAGCAAAAACTCCACTTCTGTGTTAAAAGCTTTTTTTGCCTCAATTTTTTTCACTTTTTTTCTCCAAAAACTCAATCATTTTTCCTGCCACATCAACTCCCGTAGCACTTTCAATTCCTTCCAAACCTGGAGAAGAATTAACTTCCAAAATTTTTGGACCCAAACTAGAGCGCACCATATCAACCCCAGCAACGTCAAGCCCAATCATCTTAGCCGCTCTAATCGCAAACTCTCTTTCTTCAGCAGTGATTTCCACCACACGCGCTGTTGCTCCAAGATGAATGTTAGCACGAAACTCCCCTTCTTGCGCCACGCGCTCCATTGAAGCAACCACTTCATCACCAATCACAAAACATCTTAAATCATGACCTTTTGATTCTTTAATATATTGCTGCACTAGAATGTCCGCTTTCAAGCTTCTAAAAGCATTAATCACGCTTTCCGCCGCTTTATTAGTTTCCGCCAAAACCACCCCAACTCCTTTAGTTCCTTCCAAAAGCTTCACCACCAAAGGCGCGCCACCAACCAGCTTAATCAAATCTTTAGTTTCATAAGGCGAATTGGCAAAACTCGTAACTGGAATTGGCAAATCATGCTGTGAAAGAATTTGCAAGCTGTGCAATTTGTCGCGCGATTTTGTTATCGCTTCCGATCCATTCAAACAAGAAACACCAATTGCTTCAAATTGCCTGACAATGGCGGATCCGTAGAAGGTTAAATTTGGTTTAATCCGCGGAATTACATAGTCAATTTTTTCAACTTTTTTTCCTTCGTCATAAAAAATTTCCGAGCCATTAAGCGCTGATTTGATATAACATCCGCCAATATTTACAAATTGAATTTCATGACCACGAAGCCTTGCTGCTTCAATGATGCGCTTGTTTGAATATAAAGCTGGATTAGATGCGAGTAAAATAATTTTCATAAATTTCGTGGATCTTCCATTGTTTTAATTGTGCGATATAATTTTAAAATTTTGCTAAGTTTAAACTTGCCCTGCATAAAGGATTTTGAAGGATCCACCAGCATCTTTGCTTGTTTAATTGCATCACGTCCAAGAAGCATTCGAAATGTCATCGAGTCACGATTAGCAAGAGTTAATTCAATTCTGATTTTACTTTCTCCGATCCTCAACCATGATTTAATCACAAATCTTTTTTCTTTTTTTCCACCAGAATCAGAAACCATCCTGCGATCAATCACCCTCTCTATGCAGGTCCTCGTAAGACGATTGTTTTTTTGTAAAGGATGGATATCAAACTTAACATATTCCACATCTTCAATAAAAAAAGACTCAATGTTAAAAGCATGCAAGGCGGAAGTTTTTGCCCCCGTATCAATTTTTCCCTTAATCGCCGGCAAGCCAATACAATCAAGCCCAAACCACTCTTTCCAACCGATCGTTTTTTTAATTTTAATTTTTTTGGCCATTTATAATAAGATTCGTAACAATTTCTAAATCTTCTTTAGTATCAACTGAAAGCGGATGAGTATCAACAATTTTAACCAAAATTTTCATGTTATTTTCAAGCGCTCTCAATTGCTCAAGGCTCTCGCGCTTTTCTAGCATTGACGGCGCAAGACTTACAAATTTTTTCAATGCTGATTTTTTGTAAGCATAAATTCCGATATGATGATAAAAATCTGCTGTTTTTTCTTTTGCATAAGGAATCGCGGCACGTGAGAAATAAAGCGCTTTCCCAGCATCTTTACTGTCAAAAGCAATCGCTATTTTTACGACATTAGGATTTGAAATCTCTGCTTCATTCTTAATTTTTGATGCCACCGTAACAATGTCATAATCGCTTGCAAGCAAAGCTTCTGCAGCAGTTTTTATCACCTTAGGCTCGATATTTGGCAAATCCCCCTGCAAATTTAAAACCACCTCAAAATCACCCGCAATTTCCTTTACAGCCGCATAAACTCTATCAGTTCCAGAAGGCAAATCAGGATTAGTGATCACAAATTTTCCACCAAAATTTTTAACTTCTTGCGCAATTTTTTCACCATCACAAGCCACCACAACCTCACCAACACCAGCAGCAACAGCTTGCTCATAAACTCTTCTAATCATTGATTTACCAGCAATATCCGCCAACGGTTTATTCGGCAAGCGAGTGGATGCAAGACGGGCTGGAATTACGATTAATATTTTTTTATTCATGATTTTTTAAAATAATTTTTAAATTTGGATAAAAAATACACCAAATTCAATAAAAAACTAGAATTTTAAGATGGAATTATGGTGAGCACGGTTGGAATCGAACCAACGACAACCTCATTAA
>CAZOKU010000054.1:0-9473 GCA_964580715.1 uncultured Rhizobium sp.
CTCCCCGTGAATGGGGAGAGGGTTAGGGTGAGGGGTTATGCTCAGAAAAATGATAATCACCGAATTTTTACACCAAAAAATGAAACCGTTCTCTTTTAACATTTCTGATATTTTTGCGAAGGAACAAAACGAGCTGTGGCTGTGGATTCCTGTTTTGTTTGGTTTTGGGGCGGTGTTTTTTATTAGTTTTGAAGCCGGTTTTAGTCGTAATTTTTCTGCTTTTTTAATTCTATTTTTTGCTGTGGTTGCTTTTTGGTATTTCTCCAAAGAAGCGCTTAGATCCTTGCTATTTCTGGCTGTAGCGGTTTTTTTATCTGGCAGTTTTTATGCATTTATTTATCAAAAAACTTTTTTAAATCACACCAAAATTACTGGCAAAATTTATGTTGACGGAATTGCTAAAATTGAATCAGTAAGAGAATTTTATAATCCGACAATTCATCGTGGTGGAGCTGTGATTTTGCTTTCTGATCCGATTTTATATAAGGCAGAATTTAATAAATCAGGTGCAAAAAATATAAAAATTAAAAAACATAAAAAAACTAAAATAAAAAAGAAAAATCCTGAAAAAGTTAAGAGAAAAACCAAAAAACAAAAAGCTGAAGAATTGGGTTTAAGCATTGCTGAATATGAACAAATGCGTGCTTTGGAAAAGGAAAAAAAACTTGAGGAAAGAATTAAAAAAGCAGAAATAAAAGAACAGAAGAAAAGACAAAGAGAGCAAAAATATTTTATGAAAAATTTCATTAACATCGCAAATTATCAAGATGTTGATCGCAAATTTTTGGATTATGCAAAAAATTATCAAAATGTAAAATGGGTTAAAGATGGCGATAAAGACTTGTTTTTAAAGCCGCCACAAAAGCTTTTGGTTAATGCGGTAAAAAATTATTCTAATTTAAAAGTGAATGATTTAGTGGCTCTGCGCATGATGTTGCAGCCACCAGACAAAAAAGAATTTTTTGATGATTTTGATTTTTCAATTGATGCTAAAGCGAGAAAAATTGGCGCTTATGGCTTTGCGATGGGCAGTGTTAAAGTTTTGCGTGAAAGTGAAATTTCAAATTTAGAGCAATGGTTTCTTGATTTACGTGAAGAAATACGCGGCAAAATTTATGCAGTGATGAAGGGCGATGATGCTGCTATTGCTGTGGCGCTTTTGATTGGTGATCAAAACCAAATTTCAAAAGAAATGATGAATAATATCAGAATTTCTGGACTGGCGCATTTGCTTTCAATTTCTGGCTTTCACTTGTCTTTGGCAGCGATGATTTTTTTGTTTTTAACCCGTTTCTTATTGTCGCGCAGTGAATATTTATCGCTGCATTTTGATTTGAAAAAAGTTGCCGCGGTGATTGGCATTTTTAGTTCATATTTTTATTTGAAAATTTCAGGGTCGCCACCACCAGCAGAAAGGGCGTTCTTAATGGTTTTGTTTGGCTTAATTTCGCTTTTAATCAGTCAAAAAGTTAATGCTAAAAGAATGGTGATGAGCGCGGTTTTGTTGATGATTTTATATAATCCTTACGGAATGTTTAATATTGGTCTGCAATTGTCTTTTGCCGCAATCATTGTTTTAGGCGCTTTGAGTGATGATGTTTTCAGCAAGTTTAAGCCTGATAGAGATCGTAATTTTGTGATAAAAGCTTCGTGGTATTTTTTAGAAATAATTTTGGTTTCAATTATTTTGCAAATTGCTTTGATGCCGTTTTTGATGCATTCCTTCCAAAATGTTGCGCTGCTTGGTTTTATCGCCAATATTTTGGCAATTCCTTTGGCTAGTTTTTGGGTGATGCCATTTGGTTTTTTGGCATTGTTTATGATGCCTTTTGGGTTAGAAAAACTTCCTTTAATTGCCATGAAAGAAGGAATTATTTGGACAGAAAAAATCATGGTTTTTGTGGCAAATCTTGATTATGTGAATTGGATTAGCCCAGAATTATCAGGCTTTGGGCTGTCACTGGCGATTTTTGGTTTGCTGCTTCTTTGTCTGGCAAAAACTAAAATAAGATTTTTGGGTTTGTTGTTTTTTGTGCTTTCTTTTGCAGAAATTTCCATTGCAAAAAAGCCAGATTTGGCCTTTAACAAAGATCAAAAATTTTTTACAATTTATGATCAAGAAAATGGTTTGATTTTTTCCAAAGATATGAAGCCCTCAAAGCGCCGAGAATTATGGATGAAAAAGTTTAATCAGAAAGATTTTAAGTCATTCAATGATTTTTCCAAGGAATGGCAAGAACAAAAGGGCATTTTTTGTGATTTAGATAAATGTGTGATTTACAAAAATCAGAAATTTTTGGTTTTATTTTCACGAGGAAAAATCAATGAAATTTGTCAAAATGATTTTGATGTAATTATAAATTTAAGTGCGAGATATCAGCTTCCTGATTGCATTAAGCCCGAAAAAATAAAAATCGATAATTTAGATTTCCACCAAAATGGCGGCCAGTTTTTTTATTTTGAAAACGGGAATATGAGTTTAAAGACTGGTTTTTGAGATCAAGACCTTAATGCTTAGTGGTTATTTATAGTCACCAAAAATTTCTAATCTTTTTCTTGATAAAAATTTTAATTGATGGCATATTAGTTTTGTTGGGAGTTGCTCTGAATACAAAACCTCTTACGAGGAAATAGGAAGCAACACGCTGGGTTTGCGTGGTGGTGGCTCCCAACGTAAATTCCTTCTTTTGTTTGCTGAAGATGAAAATCTGTTGTTCTGGATTTTAAAGAATCATATCTAACTTTTATTCAATCATTTTAACTATAATTTGCTTATGCTGCTTGGCTTTTTAATGCTTGATGCTGGGTGGAATTTGTAACTCTGTTTTAACTATTTATTAAAAACTAGAAAGCAGTGTTGCTAATTAAATTATGGTATGAACTTCAAGGGCAGGATTGCAAATCCTGCCCAGCATTGAGTATTAAAAAGCCATGCAGCAATGCTAATCTATAACCATTTTTGGGTCGAGAAGTAGAAATTTTGAATAGCTTATGGTTAAAATTTTGAGGTGGTCTGGATTATTGACGAATTATTGTGAATTGTGTGTTTGAGATGAGATGGTGACCCCAACGGGATTCGAACCCGTATTTCCACCGTGAAAGGGTGGCGTCCTAACCGTTAGACGATGGGGCCAGATAGAATTTTTTTAAAACTAGCTGACTTTTTGCCTATAAATAATGCAAATAGGCGGCGCAGAATAGGGCTTAAAATTTAATAATGCAAGTTAAGATTAAAATAGCTTTAGGCAATTATCGGCAATTATCCCCTGACATTGTTATCCTTGAGATGAAGGATCTAGGATAACGGTAAGTCTTTAGTTGCTGCTGGGCGGAATTTGTAATTCCGCCCTTGGGTTTATACTATAGCTGCAACTATTGATGACTCTTTTACTGGCAAGCCAAGCATTCTTCATATTTTTCTGCAGAATCTTCATTCGACTTTGGCAAATCTGACACTGTAAGCTCTTGATTATCAAGCTTATGCGAAACCTTGTCGGCGCGTTGAACTGAAGTGGAGCGGCAGTAATAAAGGCTTTTTAGGCCTTTTTGCCAAGCTCTGAAGTGAATTTCATGCAAATATTTTTTAGAAACATTGCCAGGAACGAAGATATTCAAGCTTTGAGCTTGGCAGATATATTCTTGACGTTCGGCTGAAAGGTCAATGATCCATCTTTGATCGATTTCTTGAGCGGTTTTAAAGACTAATTTTTCATGTTCGTCGAGAAAATCAAGATGTTGCACTGAGCCCTCGTTAGTTGTGATTGAAGACCAAACGTCTTCGGTGTTTTTGCCTTTTGATTCAAGCAATTTAACCAGATTTTTGTTTCTAACATTGAAAGATCCAGTCAAAGTTTTTTGAGTGAAAGAATTGGCGGCGAAAGGCTCAATTCCAGGTGAAGAATTGTTGGCGATAATTGAAATTGATGCTGTTGGGGCAATTGCCAATTTGTTAGAGAAACGCTCCATTGCGCCAACTTCAGCAGCGTCAGGGCAAGCGCCTCTTTCTTTTGCTAAGGTTTTTGAAGCGCGGTCAACTTCTTGTTTAATTTGTTGGAAAATTTTCTTATTCCAAACTTTACTCATTGCTGATTCGATTGGAACATTTTTGCTTTGTAAAAAAGAGTGGAAACCCATCACACCAAGGCCCACGCTTCTTTCACGCATTGCGGAATATTTCGCTTTATACATTGAATCTGGCGCTTTATCGATGAAATCTTGCAACACATTGTCGAGGAAGCGCATAACATCTTCAATCATTTGGGGATTGTCTTTCCATTCATCGTAATATTCTAAGTTTAACGAAGACAAGCAACATACGGCGGTACGGTCTTTGCCGAGATGATCAATGCCAGTTGCAAGAGTGATTTCGCTGCATAAATTAGAAGTTTTAACCAGCAAATTTAATTTTTTGTGATGCTCGGGGATTGCTTTATTTACGGCGTCAATGAATAAAATGTAAGGTTCACCAGTTTCGATTCTGGCGCTTAGAAGCTTGATCCACAAGCTTCTGGCTTTAACCACTTCCATCACTTGATTGTTGTGTGGGCTGCGTAATTCAAAATCGCCATCTTTTTCTACCGCTTTCATGAATTCGTCAGTAATAACAACACCATGGTGCAAGTTAAGCGAGCGACGGTTTGGATCGCCACCAGTAGGGCGACGAAGGTCGATAAATTCTTCAATTTCTGGGTGATGAATTGGCAAATAAACTGCTGCCGAGCCGCGTCTTAAGCTGCCTTGTGAAATTGCCAAAGTTTGTGAATCCATAACTTTTATAAATGGAATGATTCCAGAAGTTTTGCCATTGCCGCGAACCGTTTCACCAATTGAGCGCAGATTGCCCCAGAAGCTGCCAATTCCACCACCTTTTGAAGCCAACCAAACATTTTCGTTCCACAATTCAACAATTCCGTTTAAAGAATCAGAAGATTCGTTTAAAAAGCATGAAATTGGTAAGCCACGAGCAGTTCCGCCATTGCTTAAAATAGGGGTTGCTGGCATGAACCATAAATTGGAAATATAGTTGTAAAGGCGATTGGCATGCTCTTGACTGTCGGCGTAAAATGAGGCAACGCGCGCAAATAAATCTTGATAAGACTCGTCAGGCATTAAATAGCGATCTTTCAAAACGGCTTTGCCGAA
Organism: uncultured Rhizobium sp.; assembly: GCA_964580715.1. Taxonomy (GTDB): domain Bacteria; phylum Pseudomonadota; class Alphaproteobacteria; order Rickettsiales; family UBA1997; genus UBA2645. Next base: position 5,143 of record CAZOKU010000054.1, read on the forward strand.
AACGCTTAAGCGATCGTCTTTTTTAAGATCGATTTTAATGTTGAAATCTTTTTTGTCGTTATGTTGTGGTGCAGCGGTTTTTTTTGTTGGAGTTATTTTTTTTGAAGTTTTTAAAGTTTTTTTTGTCATAAGATTTTTTTCTCAGAAATTTCAACTAAAATCTGCAGTTGAAGTTTCTTGATTTAATTATTGATTGTTTTTGAACTATATTTAGTGGCCATATTAAAAAAACAGCACTATATGTTGATAAAGAGAGTTTTATTTTTTTAAAATGAAATGTCTAGTATGATTTTAAAAATTTTTATTAAATTCTATTAAAATCAACTGAGAGTAAGTTAAAAATTGCTTTCGCTTTGGCAAAAATTTCCGCTAATTCCAATTTTGGGTCAGAATCAAAAGTTATTGCACCTCCAACTTGAAATTCAAATTTATTTTCTGACAAAATTAAAGTACGAATTACAACGGATAAATTTATTTCTTCCTCGCTTACAAAACCTATGGCTCCGCTGTATATTCCGCGATTAATTTTTTCTTTTTCTATGGCAATTTCCATTGCTTTAATTTTCGGAGCACCAGTCATAGAACCAGGTGGAAAGCAGCTTTTCAACGCATCAAGATAATTATATTCGGGCAAAATTTCTCCGCTGATTTCAGAAGACATGTGATGAATCGTTTGATAAGAAGTTATATCAAAAAGTTTTTTTACTGTAACAGTTCCAGCTTTGCAAAATCTGGATAAATCGTTTCTTACTAAATCGACAATCATTAAATTTTCTGCTTTTTCTTTTGTGCTGTTTTGCAGTGAAGTTTTGTTATTTTCATCAATTGTTTTATCAATGTTTCGTGGTGCTGTTCCTTTGATTGGGCGAGATAAAATTTGATGGTTTTTTCCAGATAAAAATAATTCAGGGCTTGAGGAAATTATATAATTTTCATCAAGTTTTATAAATGATGCATAGTTAGCAGGGCTTGATTTTGTAAGCTTTAAGAATAATTGAAAATTTTGTTCGTGAGTGTTTTTTTTCTTAAATTCTCCGAAAAATTTTCTGGTTAAATTTGTTTGATAAAAATCACCATTAGCAATTAATTTTTTAATTGCAGAAATTGTTTCAAGATATGATTGATCAGAGAAATTAGAATTGAAATTTGTAATTTCTAATGTTGCAAAAACAGGCGCTTTTGCTTGATAGCTTAAGGTTTCCTGCAGTTTTTTTTCATCATCAAAACTAAGTAAAATTTTTTTTGTTTCATGATGAAATTCAAAAATTACTGAAAAATTTATTAGCCAAATTTTTGGTAAATCAATAAAAGATTTTTGATTTATAGGAAGGTTTTCAAATTGGCTGTAAAGCTCGTAAGAGAAATAGCCAAAGGATTTTTCTATAGTTAATTTTATGTCAGAAAAATTATCGCTAATGATTTGATTTTTAGGGTGAAGCGCAATGTAGGAAACGGAATTTTTTACATCATGATTTAGTGCTGAATATAAAAAAATCCAGTTTTTGGAATAATTAACGGAAATCTTTTCTGCCAGCTCAAGTGGCTCAATCCATTTAAGTTCAAGGTTTTTCATGGTTTAATAATTTCAAAAATTCAAGTGAAATGTTTTTTTCTAATTTAATTTTTTTTCCATTAATCACCAAATTATCAACTGGAATTATGAAAAATGCTGAATTGGTGAGAAAAATTTCTTCGGCATTTTTTAAAGAATTTATTCTTGCTTTTACTTGATAGATTTTTTTAGGAGAAATTTTTAGCAATTTTTCTCTAATGGTTCCAGCTAAGATTCCACAAGCTTTGGAAGGGGTGTAGATTTTTTTATTTTTAACCCAAAAAATATTTGCAGAAGAAGTTTCTGAGATAAAATTATTTTCTGAAAACATTATTGAATCAAAAAGATTTTCTTTAAAAGCATTGATTTTTGTGATTATGTAAGGAAGGGCGTTATTGGTTTTTTGTAGGGTTAGAAAATTTTTTGATTTTTTAATTTTAGAAATTCCAATTGAAATTGTTTTGGGCAATTCTCTTAAAGAAGAAGTTTGAATGATGATGGTGCTTTCAGATTCATAGGTTGGCAGATAGCCAAGGCTGCCAACTCCGCGTGAAATTGTGATGCGTAAAATTCCGTCCGTGATTTTATTTTTTTCAATTAATTCTAAAGATTCTTTTTCTAAATTTTTGATGTTAGCAGAAATTTTTAGTGCTTGTAATCCATTATTAATTCTTTTGTAATGTGATTTGAAGTCGTAAATTTTTCCGTTGATAATTCGGCAAGTTTCAAAAACTCCATCGCCGAACAAAAAACCTCGATCATTAATCGAAATTGTTGCTTGTTTTTCTTCAACTAATTTATGATTTTGAGATATAAAATAGGTCACTTCTGTTTTTTTAGTTAAATGTTTTGGCATAGTCGCAAATTAAAGCATCAATCATGCAATTTTTCAAATTTATTTTAAAATGGTCGATAGTTTTGGCAATATGGTTTGCTATTGCTGGGCTTATTGCGATGTTTTATTATTTGCATGATTTGCCAAGTTTAAGCGATCTTGAAACTAAAGATGGCAAGCAGGTGGTGCAGATTAATTATGATGATGAGCAAAGAATTACTAATCGTGGCGACATTTACAGCAGCGAAATTAGTTATTATGAATTGCCGCAAGACCTTATAAATGCTGTAGTTGCAACAGAGGATCGTCGTTTTTTCAGCCATCATGGTGTTGATATTTTTGGTATAATTCGAGCTTTTTACATCAATCGTGAAGCGGGCAGAATTGTGCAGGGAGGAAGCACTATTACTCAGCAATTGGCAAAATTATTGTTCTTAAAATCGGAGCGAACTTTTAAAAGAAAAATTCAGGAAGTGCTTCTGGCTGTTCAGTTGGAAAGAAATTTTGCTAAAGAACAAATTCTCACTTTTTACCTTAATCGTGCTTATTTTGGTGCTGGAAAATATGGTGTTGCTGATGCGGCAAAATTTTATTTTGGTAAAGATGTTTCGGAATTGAATTTGAGAGAATCAGCGATGATTGCGGGTTTGCTGAAGGCACCTTCCAAATTGTCTCCAACTAACAACCGTAAGCTTGCGGAGGAGAGAACTGAAGTGGTTTTAAGTAACATGGTTGAAGCGGGTTTTCTTAATAAAAAAAATTTCAGCAAAGTTGAAGATGTGGTTTATAAAGTTGACAAGGCACAGAGGCTCTATTTTGCTGACTTCGTCTATCAGCAATTGCCAGAATTTATTGCACAAGACTATAAAGAAGAAAAATTGCTTACCATCTCAACAACGCTGAATGAAAGGGTGCAGCAGCTTTTAGAGGAAAAATTAAACAATTTTGTAGAAAAAAACTCATTTAAGTTAGGAAAATCGCAAGTTGCGGTGGTGGTTATGAATAAACAGGGCATGATCCTTGGAATGGCTGGTGGCAATGACTATCATCAAAGTCAATATAATCGTGCAGTTTATGCCAAAAGACAATCAGGATCAGCTTTTAAGACCTTTGTTTATTTGGCTGCTTTTGAAGCTGGTTTAAAGCCAAGTGATGTTTTTGAAGATAAAAAAATTAATGTTGGAACTTGGCTTCCAGATAATTATGAAGGGCGTTATTTAGGGCAGGTGACTTTACAGCAGGCCTTTGCCAACTCGCTAAATTCAGTTTCAGTGCAGTTGAGCCAAAAAATTGGCGGCGAGGCAATTGCTAGAGTGGCGCGCAAATGTGGCATAATTTCTGATATTGACAAAAATGATCCAACAATTGCGCTTGGAACCACGGAATTAAGCTTGTTAGAGCTGGTTGGGGCTTATGCCACTGTTGCAAATGATGGCATCCCTGTAATTCCTTTTGCGATTTCAAAGATTGAAAATGGCAGTAAAAAGGTGCTTTATAATCGCAGCTCTTCTGGTTTTGATAGGGTTTTTTCTGCTGAAACAGCTTCTGACATTAAAAAAGTTTTGCATGAAGTAATAGTGCGCGGAACCGGCAAAATCGCTTATGTTGACAATAACATTTATGGCAAAACAGGCACCAGCCAAAACTATCGCGATGCTTGGTTTATTGGCTTTAATGACGAATATGTGATTGGGGTTTGGATTGGCAATGATGACAACTCCGCAACCAACAAAATCACAGGCGGTTCGCTTCCAGCAGTGCTTTTTGCTGATTTGATTGCGAAATTGTAGGCAGAAAATTATCCCGACCCCTTTTCTAACTATTTGACATTTAGAAGATGAGTTTCTAAGATGGCGGCTCATTTTATTTTGAAATGCTGTGGGGGTCTGTAGCTCAGCTGGTTAGAGTGCGCGCCTGATAAGTGCGAGGTCGGTGGTTCAAGTC
>CAZOKU010000055.1:0-8947 GCA_964580715.1 uncultured Rhizobium sp.
TGGTTCTGGTTTCGCCAGTTATGGCATCAAAAAGTCTGGTTTCTTGGTTGATTTTTCCACCATTTTCAAGAATTTCAACTTGACGGGCCGCTTCAAATTCAATGGCGCGAGAGATGTTGCGAATTGAGTTTAAGTTTTTAATTTCGCAGCGGGTGCCGAGTTTAGTTTCGCCAATTTTTCTTACTGAAACGTTAGCGTCGCAACGTAAATTTCCTTTTTCCATGTCGCCATCAGAAGTTTCAAGGGCGCGCACGATTGCACGAATTGATTTTACATATTCACAAGCTTCAAAAGGGCTTTGAATGTCGGGCTTGGAAACAATTTCCATCAAGGCAATGCCAGCGCGGTTTAGGTCAATTAAAGAAAGAGAAGGGTGTTGATCGTGGATCAATTTTCCAGCATCTTGTTCGAGATGGATTCTTTCAACGCGAATTTTTTTCTTTTCGCCATTTTCTAAGGTGATTTCAACAAATCCTTCGCCGACTATGGGATCAGAAAATTGCGAGATTTGATAGCCTTGCGGAAGGTCGGGGTAAAAATAATTTTTGCGGTCAAAAATTGAGGTGAGGTTGATTTTGGCATTGATGCCAAGGCCAGTTTTAACTGCTTGTTTAACACATTCTTCATTAATGGTTGGAAGCATGCCAGGCATCGCTGCATCGACCAAAGAAACCTGTGAATTTTGTGGCGCGCCAAATTCAGTTGCAGCGCGAGAAAAAAGCTTGGATTTTGAGGCAATTTGAGCGTGGATTTCGCAGCCAACTACCAGTTCATAGTTATGGTTTTTACCTTGAATTATGTAGGTCATTGATAAATATTAAATTTGATATATCATTAAACACCTAGGGATTATTGGGTAAATGATGTTTCTTTGCAAGAAACTTTTATGGCACTGTCGCAAATCAAACTTTTCGCAATTATATTTTTTTTGAAACGCACGTACGTCTAGTACGCTTACCTTTCAAAAAAAATATAATCACAAAAATTTCTTAGAAAATTTTGATTTGCGACAGTGCCTTTATAAAATTGAATTATTAAATGTTTGGTAAAAATAAGATTTTAAAGGCAGAAAGTCATGATGGTTCTAGTCTTGATGTGCAGGAAATTTTTCCGACATTACAAGGGGAGGGGCCTTATGTTGGTTGTCCGTCAGTTTTTATCAGGCTTGGTGGGTGTAATTTGGCTTGTATTTTTTGTGATACCGAATTTGATTCTTATAAAAATTGGCAGCTTTCTGAAATTATTTTGGAAGTTGAAAAATTAGCTAAAAATTTGCACGGAAAAATTGTCAGAAAATTGGTGGTGATAACAGGTGGAGAGCCAATGCGTCAGCCAATTGAGAGATTGTGTGAAGAATTAATAAAAAGAGATTTTTTAGTGCAAATTGAAACTAATGGCACGCTTTATCGCAACCTTCCTAGTGAAGTTAAAATTATTTGTTCACCAAAAATTTCCAATGAAAAATATCATGCAATCAGGCCAGACTTGCTTGCAAGAGTTAATGCTTTTAAGTTTATAATTTCTAAATCACAAAAAAATTATTCAAAAATTGCAGAAGTCGGGCAATCTGAGTTGAAGATTCCAGTTTATGTGCAACCGATGGATGAATATGATGAAAAAAAGAATCAGGAAAATTTGCAATTAGCCTTTGAGATTGCTGAAGTGGAAGGGTGTTTTTTGTCGCTGCAGGTGCATAAGATTTTGGATATTAAGTGATTTTTGTATGAACGTGTGGACGGGGTCAGGAGACCCCGTCCTGCAAAGTCCCGTAAAGGGGGTTATAACAGCATCCTTCGAAAAGGTGTCTGACACCTTTGCTTACAATGCAAAATCAGGAAATGAGCTTTTTAGGGTGGATTTGTTGACTTCGCGGATTTCGCCGAGTTCCATGTTGCCGAGGTTGAAGGGGCCGAAGGAGGTGCGGATTAGGCGGTTTACTTGCAGGCCGAGATGTTCCATCACTTTTCTGATTTCGCGATTTTTGCCTTCTTCTAAGGAAATTTTTAGCCAAGAATTTGATTCTTTTTCAACTTCAACTTCCACTTTGATGCTGCGATATCTAACGCCATCAACGGTGATGCCTTTTTCGAGTTTTTTTAATCTTTCGTGATCGATTTTTCCAAAAACACGGGCGCGATATTTTCTCACCCATTTATTTTTTGGCAATTCCATATAGCGTGCCAGTTGGCCGTTGGTGCTTAAAAGCAAAAGCCCTTCAGTGTTGAAGTCAAGCCGACCGACGGTGATTACTCTAGGCATGTGTTTGGGTAGCAAATCAAATACAGTTTTACGGTTTTGCGGGTCTTTGCTGGTGGTGATAACTGCCTTTGGTTTATAGAAAAGCCAAAGCTTGGTTGGCTGTTTGGCATTAATTAATTTGCCATCAACTTTAATTGCTTGATCGGTGATGAAAGTTGCTGGAGTGGTGATGGTTTGGCCGTTGACTTGAACTCGGCCTTCTGAAATTAATTCTTCTGCTTCACGGCGCGAGCAAATGCCAGCTTGGGCGATTAGTTTTGCTATGCGAATTCCTTTGGTTTCATTTTCTTTTTCTAGCATTTTGATTCCTTATATTTTTTTGCTGCGTTAATAAATCCGACGAATATTTTTTTATCTGCTTCAGAAACTTCAAACTCAGGATGCCATTGCACACCAAGGCAGAATGGATGATTGGTTTTTTCAATTGCTTCAATTAAACCATCTTCCGCGCGTGCTGCAACTGCTAAGCCCTTTCCCTCTTGCTTTGCCGCTTGATGATGTGAGGAATTAGTTTTGAATTTTTCTTGTTTAACAATGTCAAAAAGTTTGCTGTCTTTTTCAATTAAAACATTGTGATATCCGGTGTGGTAGTCGTTGAATCCTTCAATGTGGCTTTGTTCGTGATCGATGAATTTTCCAGCATCTGGAATATGTTGAAAAACTTTTCCGCCGTGAAGAACATTCAACAGCTGCATGCCGTTGCAAATGCCAAAAAAGGGCAGGTTGGTTTGAATGGCTTTTTGCCCCAAAGCATATTCAAAATTTTCGCGCACATTGTTTAATTTTGTCATTGGATGAATTTCATCATCGCCATAGCGGCTTGGGTGAATGTCGAAATATCCGCCAACAATCATCAAGCCATCAATTGAGTTGATATAGTCGTCAATTAGATCGTAATCGTAAGTTAGTATAACAGCAGCGCCGCCAGCTTTGTTGATCATCTCAACATAATTGGTGCGTAGCGCGTAATATTCTTTGATGGAATAACCATTTTTACAGCCATCTTTATAATCTGGAACTATGCCAATTAAGGGTTTGGAGGATTTCATATTTTTTTTAAGAATAATTTTCTTGTGCCGCAGCAGCTGCTGCAAGAGTTGCAATTAATGCATATAGATCAGTAATTTTATTTTTTTCAAGACCAAGTTCAACTTGATTTTGTGATAAATCGTTCAGATCAGAAAAGTGCATGCCGCTAGCGTTGAGGCTGTTGTGTTCGCTGCGGTTTTCGTTGATGCGAAATAAATTGCCAACAACTTGGCCATTGCATAAATAAATTAGAGGTTCAGCAATTTGCTGATTAATTTTGTCGATAGTTTTAATGCCTTCTTGAATTATGACCCGACTGGTTTGAACTGAGCCTTTAAGCATGTTCATTTTGTTACGTTCTTTTTTGTTAATTTCTAAAATGTCATTACCAGAATAAACTGGCCAAACCGCAATTCCATAGGTTCCGTTGTCTGCTTTGATGAAACAATAAGGTTGTTCATCAATTTTATATTCCTTATATTTCTCGCCTAGAGCCGCAAGAAGTTGGTCGGTTTTTTGTGCGAGCTCTTCAATTCCTTCTTCTAATTTGAAATTGATATTTTCGCAAGAAAGATGCATTGATGAAATCAACCAAGGGTCGATGTTGATAATTGCAGCTAATTCTGTTGCAAGTTGATTGTAAATTGTGAAGTGATTTGATTTTAAGCGCTTGTTCCAGCCCATATTTGGCGAGGGCGTGATTGGAGTTTTGAGGTTTTGTAAAATTTCAGGAACTCCGTCGGTTAAATCGTTGTTTAAAATCACTAAATCAGCTTCAAAGCCGTTTGAAGCGATGATTTTTCCATCTTGTTTTTTGATGGGGTGAAGGGTGATGGTTTTTGAATCTGTAAGGGCGATGGTGGTTGCTTCTTTAAGATCAGGAATCAGGCTGCCAATTATGGTTTCGCAGCTTTTAGAAATTATTTCAGAAAAGCTTAAAACATTTTCTAGATAAAGCAGATTGCGAGTGTGATTTTCTGGAATGAGAATTATTTTTTTTGCCGCAGGAAAGTTTTTTTCAATGAACGCAGAAATGTTCTGCTCGGCTTTTTGCTTTGATTCAGCTGAAAGATTATTAAAGCCCGCAGAAAAGCAATTAGTGTCAACTGGTGCAATTTTAAAGCCAGAATGGCGCAAATCAACTGAGTTATACAGCAAAGCAGGCGATTTGCTAAATTGTTTAGTGAAAAACTCTTCTATTTGTTCGCGTTTTTCAGCGATTTTTTGCGACAGAATTTGTGCGATGTAAGACATTACTGTGTAAAATTTTCAGTATAAGATTTTTTTGTGATGATGGCTAAATTAGGTTCTTCAATGTGATATTCATAGCCTTGATCTTTGGCAAATTTAATGGCAGATTCTTTGTCTAAAAACTCAAAGCGCAGTTGGTTGTTGGTGTTATTTGATGACACCCAGCCCATAAGTTTGCTTAAATTCCGACTGTTATTTTCTTCAACTGGAACTAACAGCCATTTTTTGCTGTTTTTAACGCCAGATTGCATTGCGGATTTTGCTGGTTGAAAAATTTTTACTTTCATAAATTTACTATTTTATTTTCCGATTACAACGCCGTTTCTTCTAGGGTCTGCGCCACCGCGTAACACTCCATAGTTATCGATGGTTATGGCGTGAATTCCGCTGGTAATTTCAGTGATTTTTACCTGATGACCCAATTTTTTTAAAGAAGAATCTAATTTAGTGATTTTAGTGCCTTTTTCAAGTTCTAATGTGCCACCTAAAGCAATAAAGTTTGGCATTGAAATTGCTTGCTGAATGTTGAAATCCCAATCTAAGGTGGCAATAATAGTTTTAAGCACGTGCTGAATGATTCTTGGCCCGCCTGGCGATCCAACCACCATGATTAATTTGTCATTATTGTCAAAAACGAAAGTTGGAGACATTGAGCTGCGAGGCTGTTTGAAAGGCTCGATGCGGTTGGCAACTTTTTTGCCGTTTGCTTCTGGAACAAAAGCAAAATCGGTCATGTGATTGTTGAGCAAAAAGCCGTCAACTGAAAGTGCTGAGCCAAAGAAATATTCAATTGAGCTGGTAAATGAAACGGCGTTTCCTTCAGGGTCAATGACAGAAAGGTGGGTGGTTGAAGGAGGTTCTTGGTTGTTATAGCTGTCTTTAACATTGTCGTTGCTTATTACAGGAAATTTTCCAGCTTCAAATTTTTGAGCTCTAGCTGGGTCAATTGTTTGAGCTCGTGATTTTAGATAATTTTTATTCAACATTTTGGCGATTGGAACATCGCTAGAATCGCCAATATATTCATTGCGATCGGCATAAGCAAGTTTTGTTGCCTCAGCAATTAAGTGAATGGTTTTTGGTGAATTTGGTTTATATTTTGTCAGATCAAAATTTTCTAAAATGCCAAGAATCTGCAGCAAGGTAATTCCGCCAGAGCTTGGCAGTGGCATTGAGCAAATTTTATATTTTTTACGGTAAGAGGTGCAAACCGGATCACCAGATTTGCTGTGATAATTTTTTAAGTCGGAAAGATTGATGATTCCTGGATTAATTGGTGAAGATTTTACAGTTTTAACAATGTCATTAGCAATTTTTCCGTTGTAAAATGGCTCAATTCCTTCATTTGCAAGAGTTTTTAAAGTTTTCGCCATTTCAGGATTTTTAACAATTTCGCCAACTGCTTTAGCACTGCCGTCTGGATTGGTGTAAAGTTTTGCGGTTTGTTCAAAAGCGCGAATATAAGTGATGGTGCTGGCTAGAGCGTGAAGCCTTTCATCAATTTTGAAACCGTCTTCAGCGGCTTTTATTGCTGGTTCAAATAAATCTTTCCACGGAAGTTTGCCATATTTTTCATGTGATTCTTTCATGATTTTAAGCAGGCCAGGAGTTGCCACAGAAAGCCCGCCTTTAACTACTTCAGCAAATTTTTTTGCGGAACCATCTTTATTTAAAAACATGGTTTCGTAAGCGTCTTTTGGTGCGCGTTCACGGCCGTTGAAATAAATGGATTGTTTGTTTTTTGCATCATAAAACATTAAAAATCCGCCGCCACCAATGCCTGAAGAGTGAGGCTCGACAACGTTTAAAACTAATTCAGTTGCAATTGCAGCATCAATGGCGTTTCCGCCTTTTGCTAAAATTTCGGCTCCAGCATTGCTGGCAAGAATATGGGCGCTTGCAACCATATATTTTTTGCTTTGAACGGATTTTAAATTGCGAAATTTTGATGCTGGTTCGCCAATCCAAATGTCATTAGAAATTTTAATATCAGGAAATGAATTACAAGTGCTTGCTTGAGCAGTTTGATTGTTCAAATCGCAAGAGGTTTGCGGAGAGCTTTGGGCAAAAGCGCTGGAAGCAAGGCACATCAGCGTAAAAATCGTGACTATTTTTTTCATGTGATTATCTAAAAATTCTTAAGAAAGCTGCGGAACAAATCATTAAGCAACCAAGCCAGATCAGATATATAAAGGGTTTGTAGTAAATTCGCAATGCGTAATTCTCATTTTCGTCTTTTGTGCCAATAACCAGATAAAAGTCATAGGCGAGTCTATGTTTGATAGAAGCCTCGTGCGTGGTCTGCTCTGACACGGGGTAATAGCGTAATTGCGGTTTTAATTGGCTAATCATTTTCTCATTTTTGAACAAAGTGAAATTTCCTTGGCGAATGAAGAAGTTTTTGCCCGCGTAATATTCAATGTCGTTGAATTTGAGCGAAAAATCTTTGATATTGGCAATTTCAGTTTGTTTTAGATTTATTTCTTTGACCATGCCAAAAGTTGAATTGATTATAATGCCTAAAATCATTACAACAAAGCCGCAATGGGCGAAAGTTGCAGGCAGATTTTTTATGTTTTTGTGGTTGAAAATCGCCATTAATAAAGCAAAGAAGGCTAGGCATAAAATTAATGCTGCTAGAAAGTCAAATTTAGTTTCGTGATTAAAAATGAAGAGTGAGGCGCTAAGGCTTACAGATGCAAGCAATATAACAAGATTTTTACTAGAGAAAAAAAAGTTTTTACTAGCTGGTTCTTGATAGTTTAGGTTGTAGGAGATTCCTAAAAAAATTAAAAATGGAATGATTAAAATGCTGAAAATTTTGTTGTAATAATTTGGTCCAATTGAGATGAATTGATCAAAAAATCCGCGCAAAAAAATGGGGTATAAAGTGCCAAGAAGCACGATAAACAAAGCGATTACAAGAAAATAATTGTTAATTAATATTGCGCCAATTTTAGTTAAAAAAGAAATTTTTTGCTCAGAATTATCAATCCAATTCATTTTTGCGCCAAACAACAGCAGAGAGCCTCCGCCTAAAAATAAAATCAAGAAAATTACAAAAAATCCGCGTTTAGCATCAACGGCAAATGAATGCACGGAAGTTAAGATTCCAGAGCGCACTAGAAAAATGCCGATGAGGCATAATATGAAGGTTTGCAGCGCTAAATAGATTGTCCAATTTTGAAAAATATTTTTTTTCTCTAAGGTTCTTGCAGCGTGAATTAAAGCGGTTGCAGAAAGCCAAGGCATTAAGGAAACGTTTTCTACTGGATCCCAAAACCAATAGCCGCCCCAGCCAAGCTCGCGATAGGCCCACCATGCTCCAAGGCCAATTCCTAAAGTCAAACATCCCCAAGCAAAAAACAGCCAAGGCTTTAGCATTTTGGCAAATTTTTCATCGATGTTTTCGCTTAAGAGCCCAGCGATTGCGAAGGAAAAAACTAAAGAAAATCCTAAATATCCAGTGTAAAGCATAGGAGGGTGAAGTGCTAAACCAATGTCTTGCAAGATTGGATTAAGCCCAAGACCAGCTTCTGGAGTGGGAAAAACTTTTTCAAAAGGGTTAGAGGTAAAGGCGGTGAAAGCGGCAAAAAGTGCGATTATTATTGATTGCAGCGAATTTATAATAATTTTTTTTCCTTCATCAATTTTGCTAAAAAAATTAAAGGCGCAAGTGTAGGCACATATCACGCTAAGCAGCAACAGCATTGATCCTTCGTGGTTTCCCCAACTGCCGCTGATTTTATAAATTAGCGGTTTTAAATGATGAGAATTTTTATAAACATTTAAAACTGAATAATCAGAAATTATGAAAGAATAAATCAGACAAACTTGCGAAGATATAGAAGCCAGAAGGCTTATATAGCAAAGGGTTTGGGAGATTTTTTGTAATTCAAAAAAAATTCTTTTATGGAGATTTGTTTTGCCATTTAAGGTGATTAAGGTGTAAAGCGGTATGAAAACATTAATGGAAAATACCAACAATAACAGTGCAAAACCTAAAGTGGGAGCCATTTATAGTTATGATTAATTTTCAGAAATGAATTTTTTAACTTCATCAAGATTATTTTCAATAACAGAAAATTTTTCTTTTTTATTCATTAAATCTTTTAAAAATTCTGGTAATGCTGGTTTTGGCAAGCCAGATTCTGTAATGCTTTCAGGAAATTTTGCAGGATGAGCTGTGGCAAGGGTTATCACCAACTCACCTTGATAATTTTTGCTTTTTATAAATTCACGAGCGGCATAAATTCCAACTGCAGTATGAGGATCAACGGTTGTGGCAGTTTGCTCAAAAACTTTTTTGATGGTTTTTTTAGTGGTTTCATCATTGGCTGAATAAGCGTCAAAATGCTTCTGTATCGCATTTAAAACTGCTTCAGTTACTTTTATTGAGCCTTTATTT
>CAZOKU010000056.1:0-8874 GCA_964580715.1 uncultured Rhizobium sp.
GCCAGAAACTGCATAATCTGCGACTTGGGGGCCTTTATAAGAACCAGTTTTATTCATTTCAGCAAGTGCAATTTCTTTTTGAAGTTTTGCTGCGGCTTTACGGTCAACTAATTCAGCAAGGCGATTTTGTGATAAAATATTTTCAACGTCATTAGCCATTGAAGTTCCAAGGCCAGATTGTTTGGCAACTTCATTTTCATTTTCATCGAGTGAAAAAACTACCACTTTTGGTGATTTTCCTTCCAAGTTATCTTTTGAAGGCATGAAAGAAGATTTGGTAAGGAATTGTTTTTGGTAAGCGTTAAAATTTTTAATTGAAGGAGCGCATGAAGCAATTAAAGTTATCGCTGTTATAAGGCAAATTTTAGTTAAAATTGTGGTCATTGTTTTTTGTTATTTGATTCCTAGAATATTTAGAACCCCATCTTTCTCGATAAGACCTTCTAGGTTTTTGATTGAGGCATAATAAGATTCTCTTCCGCTTATTGCAGAATTTCCAGTCACTTCAACTGAATTGCTAGCAACTGTTTTGCCGTTAGTTATGCTTTCAAAACTGACTTTTAATTTTGTGATGTAAGAGTCGTAAATTTCGTCGGTTTTGCTGGTGGATTTTATGCGTAAAGAAATTTGGCTTGGATTAGAACCGTTATAGTCTGGTGAAACTGTAATGTTGCTTTTATTTAAGGCTTCGCTAACAGCACGTGAAATTTCCTTAGAAGAGCTTGCTGATATGTAGAACTCAAATTTATCAGTGATGGCGTTAAACTGATTTTGATAGTCTGCGACTTTATCAAGTTTTGTTTTAAGATTTGGTTCTTCTCCAAGACCGGCCAGAACGCGGCTTTTTAGTTCAATCTCTTTTTCTAGATCAAGAATTTTGCTGAGGTAGAACTTTTTTTGTAAAGGCCCTTTCTTAAGATAAATTGCTTCCATATCAGAAACTTGTTTTTCAAGGAAGGCAACGCGCTCTTTTTGTTCATTGATGAAAGGAAGTTTTTCAATTTCAACTTCTGTAAAAAATTGGCCATTAACAAGGTCGCTTCTAGTTATGCGATAGTTAGTGAAGGTGATTTTTTCAATGTTTTGTTTGACATGTTGACGCATTTCTTCATTTGCGTCATTACGGTCTTCTTCACGAAGCAAGTTAGTTTCTGAAGAGATTGTGGTAATTAAGCGAGAAGCTGCATCAACCAAAGCATATTTGGTGGCCTCTTCCATGGTTGAAGCTTGCCCGATTCCGTATAAATAATTTAGATCATTTTGTTTTGGTTTTTTATACCAGCTGACAGAGTCAGAATCTTTTTTAGGCTTGCTTATGGAAGAACAAGATGAAATTGATAAAATAACCAAAAAGGAAAGAACTAATTTAAGTTTATTCATCTAATTCCTTAAGAATGTCTTTGTTGTTTTCGCTGCTAGAGTTGATGCGGGAAGAAGCGCTGTTTGCTTTGGAAGTTTTTTTTGCTTCTTTAGAAAATTCAGACTCTGCTGAGCAAGAAAAGCTCAAAAAAAACAGCGAAAAAACAAATGTAAGTTTGTAAAAATTAATTTTTGAAAGTGATCTAATAATTTCGTTCATAAATTATTGTGCAGCTCTTTCTTTTTCTAATTCGTCAAAAATCGCTTTAGTGGCTTCTTGTGAGCGGTTGATGTTTTCACGACCAAGGTCAGATTTAGCTAAAGCAGCTTTTAGATTTTTTTCGCTGGTTTGTAAAAATTTGCTATAATCTTCGTTTTTTAAAACCATATGGATGTAAAGCGTGCCGTCTTCACCTTCAAACATGCCAATTCTTTTAACGCCAGAAAGTGGAAGGTTTTTAACCACATCTTTGGTTGCTTGTGAGAAAAATTCTTCAACATCGTCATTTTCATTAACTTTAGCTGATCTTAAAGCGTCTTTAGTGATGCGGGTGACTTCAGATTGAATGGTTGCGGCAATGTTAGCTTTAGCGTCAATTTCTGCTTTTGGAATTTGAAATTTAATTCCGCCTTTAGAAGGGCTGGCAATTCCAACTGCGGCGATGCCGTCTTTGACTGAAGGATCAATAACCCATTCTGGTAAATTAGAAAGATTGCTTTTTGGGCCTAAATTTGGAGCTTTTTTAGAGCAAGCTGAAAATGAAAGAGCTGAAATTAAGATTAGTGTGATAAATTTGATATTCATAACTAAAGAATTTAAGGGTTATTAAAATAATAATATTGAAAGCTAATTTTTTTTATAAAAAAAACAAGGGTATTTATATAAGTTCTTTTTCGTAAATAAGTAATGTGCCAATTGCAAAAAAGATTATGGTAATCAGCCAAGTTGAAGCAAAAACTGAAATCAATCCAGAAGATCCTAAATTATTGATTATGCTAGAGATTATATAAACCATAAGTCCAAGAATAATTCCAAGAAATGCCAGTAAAATTGAGTTATTATTGCGGACGTGATTGATGCCGAAATAGCAAGCGATTAAAGTCATGGCCATGAATAAAAATGGACGATTGATTAAAGAATAAAAATATACTTTAAATTTTGTTGATGAGAAACCAGAGGAATCTAGATTTTTTATTAGTGGAATTAGCTCAAAAAATGAAAAAGATTTTTCATCTTGAAAATTATTGATAACTTTTTGAATTATAAAATCTGGTTTAAGGTCGGTGGGAATCGTGGTTAATGGAATTTTGTTATTGATTAATTTTTTATTGTTAAGCACTGCATTGTTAACAATCCAATTATTTTCTTTTAAGAAAGCTTTTTCGCTGTCGATTCTTTGATAAAATTCTCCTTCATTATTTACAAACCAGAAGCTCGCTTTATCAAATTCAAGGTTTTCTTTATAAACTTTATGTGCTTGGAGTATAATTTCTTCAGAAGGATTTTCTAGGTTAGTTTGTTTTAGCCAAATGCCGTTTTCTGGGGCAACAAATTCTCTCACTTCATTGCGCATGTATTTTCCTTCTAAATAGTTGAACTTTTTTATCATTTTAACTTCAGTGGGCTGTAGAAGAATCGTCCATAAAACTCCGACTATAAAAGCAGGAACCGCAATTGGTTTAATGATTTGCCACAGTGAAAGACCGCTGATTCTTGTGATGGTGATTTCGCTTTTTGAAGAAAGTGTAAAAAAAGATGAAATTGCTGAAATCAAAATTAAAGAAGATGAAATGTCATCAAGAAAAGATGGGATTTTTAATATTGACATGAAAAATATTGCATCAAGCGGAACCTCGCTGCCTTTGGCTTTGTCTAGGGTGTCAATCAAATTGATAAATAAAGAAATCAAAGAAAAACCTAGCGCAGTTTGAAATAATTTTACGAGAAAATTTTTGGCGATATATGAGTTAATTGATTTTATTAGTATCATTAATTTTTAAGTAGTTTTTCGTTCAGCATTTTTAGGGATATTCCTAAAAAAACGATTAAGTTTAGGTAAAGTAATGGAATGTTTTTTTCTGAAGAAGAGATAAGGTTATAACAAGCCATAGTTGAAATTAAGAATGTTGTGGCAGCTAAAGTTGCAAAAATAATATTTTTAACATTACCACGGCGGTTGAAATTGCCGCGTAAGATGAAGGCGAGGGCGATTATAGAGAAAACAGCTGACAGAAGTGGATTAACAATTCTTTGATGAAACTCTGCGCGATAGCGGTCTAATTCCATAGAGTCAGAATTTGTTTCTGGGTGTAAAAGTTCGCTAATATAGCGTTCTTTTGGTTTCCATCTTAGAACGTTGCTAGTGGTTTTTGTTTCAGTAAGATTAAAAACGTAATTATCAAAATTTAATATTTCGGTTTTTTGATTATCATAATTGAATTTTTGCACAGTGCCAACCTCCATGTAAAGCAAGGCATTGTTGTTTTCTAATTTAACTCGGCCGTTTTTTGCAGTTAAAGTTATGGAATATTTAACGTTTCTTTCATCATGCAAAAAAATTCCGTAAAGATTATTGTCTTGATCGCGGTTTTTGGCGTATATTGTAAGATTTCTTAAAGTTTCAAAAGTTTTGGGATTAAAAGATAGATTAGCATAATTATTTTCAAAATTCGAGCGGGAAATTCTTAGTTCTTTGTTGGCATAAGGCATTAGATAAAAGGAAATAATATAGCAAAATATTGAGCAAATAATCATTATAAGGATGATCGGTTTACATATATCAAATTTTTTTAATCCAGAATTTTTTAAAATGGTTAGCTCATTATTCATCAGCATTCGGTTGTAAACCATTAGAATCGCTCCGAATAAGGATATAGGAACTATGAATAATAATAACCAAGGCAGTATTAAGATGAATAAATAAAAAAAGTGGCTGATTTTAATGCCATTTTCGGTGATAAAATGCATGAAGGGAATGGCGCGGCTAAACCAGATTAATGTGATTAAAATGGTAGAGATTGCAGCAAAAGCTTGAAGAACTTTATTGAAGATGTATCTTTTATATAAAATCATTTTAAAACATAAAGAGGGTTATGTTAACTTTTTAAATCAAACATAAAAATATGTCGAGCATTAAAATCATGATCAATGGCGATGAAAAAGTTTTAGATCGCAAAATGTCAGTTGCAGATTTGGTTAAACATCTTGAGTTGGATGTTAAAAAAATTGCGATTGAAAAAGACTTGGAAATTGTGCCTTTAGAGCAATTTGCAAAGGTGATGCTGGAAGAAGGGTGTCGGGTTGAGATTGTTCACTTTATTGGCGGTGGTTAGGGTTTATTTATAGGATTATAAAAATTGTTTTTTATTGTTTTATTGCGGGCGTTTTTCCACCGTCAAGTTGTGATGCCGTGGGAGCGTAAAGTGAATTTGGTATTTGACTGTTCATATCATGAATTCCATTCGCAGATAACACTTCACCGATTGTTTCTCCTTGTTTAAAGAATTCCGCTACTTTTTCTGGAAGTGGAGTGTTGCCAGGCAATAATTTTGCAAAGGCAAAGAATTTGCTTACCCCATCATTAGCATCGTCTAACAAGCCAGAAATCGCGGCAAGAAACGGTTTATGAATAACTGATGGAACTGCTTGCCCAGCAAGCTTTTTTTTGCGACTAAAAGCATCATCGATAAGATGAACAAGAACTTGTGTAGGAACTATGGAAACAAAGTTTAAGGCTCTAACTGGTGATGTAATGAATAAAGATATTAATGATGTTATCAGGTTAAGAGGACCTTTCATTATTCCAGCCTGTCTTGCTTCATTGATCAGTGCTGCTTCATCTATTTTTGAAGGTATAGCAGGGCTGACAGTGGTTGAATTATTGCTAACTATTGTTGCAGAGGTATTTGTCGTTGGTGATCCTACGATTACTCCGCCTCTTTGTGTGTTTGCTGGCATAATTTAACTACGAAAATTAATAAATTGTAAAGGAACTTCATAATTGGAAGAGCGCAAGATTGAAATGATTTGTTGTAAATCGTCAATCTGTTTTCCTTCAACGCGAATTTCATCGCCTCTGATCGAGGCTTGAACCTTCATTTTAGTGTCTTTTATTTGTTTTACAATCTTTTTTGCAACTTCTTGTTCAATGCCGTTTTTTAGCTTAACTTCTTGTCTTAGGCTGTTTTGTGAGGCTTTTTCTTCTTTTTGGAAGTCGAATGCCTTTGGATCTATGCCACGCTTGACTGCAAAGACCTTTAGAGAATCACGAATTTGGCCGAGTTTATAGTCGTCTTCGGCGTGAATTTCGATTAAATTTTCTTTGCTTTTTAGTTCAAGTGAGAATTTTGCGCCTTTAAAGTCATAGCGATTGCCGAGCTCGCGCATAACTGAGTTTACGGCGTTATCAACCTCTTGAAGGTTTATTTTAGAGACAATATCGAAATTTGGCATTTTTAAAAAATGTTTAGAATCAAATGGTTCTAGGTATCATCTAAATTGTTTGAAATGTCAAGTTAAGTTTCGGGATATTATACCAAAACACGTCATCCTTGAGCCGCAGGCTCGAGGATCTTTTGAGTTTTATATCAAACATAAAGGGATCATCGAAGCCTTTGGCTTCAAGGATGACGCGTTACTTGGGCCTGTGGTTTCAAGGATGACGTATTAATCTAGACTTTGGCTCGAGGGTAACGGTTGGGGGGGTATACAGCTTTAACGTTTTAACTTCAGCTTCTTTAACAATGCTTCAGTTTCATTTTTTAGCAGTTCGATTTTAACCTCAGTGGTGCCGTCATCTTTAAAACCGAGGATTCTGGCGGCTTTTTCAGAAACGTCGATCACGCGGTTTTTAGCGTAAGGGCCGCGGTCGTTAACTCGCACGATCACGCTTTTATTGTTGTGAAGGTTGGTAACGCGAACCATTGAAGGAAGAGGCAGGGTTGGGTGTGCAGCGGTTAAAACTCCCATATCGTAAACCTCGCCGTTAGCGGTGGCTTTGCCATGAAAATCATCGCCATACCATGAGGCCATGCCAGTTTCTTCATAATCGTCATAATCTTCTGGAAAATAAGCGACACCTTCGATTTCGTAAGGATTTCCGATCTTAAAATGCCCAGTATATGGCTGGTTGTCGACTAAATTTTCTTTTGATTCGTCATTATCAACCAAATCATGATAAAGCTCTTTGCTTGCAGAATAATTGCTTTCTGACCTTGAAACTGTTGGTTTCTTAGGAAGGCCAGCTTGCATTGATTCACTTGGAGGGAGTCTTTTATATACTCCGTTAATGTAAACCGGTTTTGGGTGCTTTTTTTTATGGTGTTTGTGGTGATTTTTGTTGCTAGTGCATGATGTTATTAGGAAGGCTAGTAGGATTGTTAAAATTTTTTTCATTCAAATTCAATTTGTTAAAACTGCAAACTCCAGTGGCTGCTGTCTGATAAGTGAATCTAATTTTTTTTGCAAATTCTTCTTGCATGGTTGGCGAAAATTCTTTTTTAGTGATCAAAAATATGCCATATTCGGCAATAAAGTTAGAAATTATTGTTGAAAAAGGCAGTTTCGGCAGTTGATTTTTGCTAGTTAAGAAGATTTCTTTCTTTATTTCGAAATTTAGTTCAGCGCATAATTTTTTAAAATCTTTAATCGAACAAAAGTGGATATTTGGAGTTTCATACCAAGAAAATGGAATTGATTTATTAACTGGCATGGTGCCTTGCAGAAGCAGGTGTAGGCGATTTTTATAATGAGCGAAATTTGGCAAAGAAACGATAGCAAATTTAGCAATTCTAAGCATTTCTTGCAAAACTTTTTTAGGATTTTTAGTGGCTTGAATGGTTTGACTTAAAATTGCATAATCAAAACTTTGATCGGGATAAGAATTAAGGTCTTCCTCAGCATCGCCTTGAATCGCTGAAAGGCCTTGTGACAAGCATTTGCTTACTTGAGAGTGAGAAATTTCCAGTCCGCGCGCATCAACATTTTTGTTGGATTTTAAATAGGCCAGAAGCTCGCCGCTGCCACAGCCGATGTCAAGAATTTTAGAGTTTGGTTTGATTAATTCGGCAATTATTTCTAGATCATATCTGATATGTTTGATGATGATGTTTTCTCCGATATAGCTCATTTTGAAATTACTCCTCTAATGGTGTTTTTTAGGGTTTCGTTTTCGATTAGAAAGGAATCATGCCCAGCATTGCTTTCAATCGTGATGGTGCTAACATTTATGCCACAGAAATTCAAAGCTTGCATTAATTTTTTAGTTGAATCTGGAGAAAAAAGCCAATCGTCGGAAAATGAGATTATGCAAAATTTTCCTTCTTTATTTTTGGCAAATTCCACAAAAGCTTGGCTTAATTTTCCGCCAAAATCACTTTCTAAGTCAAAATAATTTATTGCTTTGGTGGTGTATAAATAGGAATTGGCATCAAAACGTTCAACAAAGCTGGCCCCTTGGTGGTGTAGATAACTTTCCACTTGAAATTCTGGGTCAAAATTAAAGGAAAAATTTTCTTTATTTTGTAAATTGCGGCCAAATTTTCTCTGCAGAGATGCTTCGGAAAGGTAGGTGATGTGCGCGATCATGCGAGCAACGGCAAGGCCTTTGCTTGGGTATTTTTTTTCTAAGAAATATTGGCCATTGCACCAGTTTGGATCAGCCATAATTGCTTGTCTTCCGGCTTCATGAAAGGCGATGTTTTGTGGGCTGTGGCGATAAGAAGTGGCAAGCAGTAAAACTGATTTCATTTTTTGTGGATACAAAACCGACCAATAAAGTGCCTGCATTCCGCCAGTTGAGCCGCCAATTACAGCATGAAGCTTCTTGATGCCCAAATGTTCAATTAACAGATTTTGTGCTTTAACCATGTCTTGCACAGTGACCATAGGAAAGCTCAGGCCGTAAGGCTGATTAGTTGCAGGATCAATGGTTTTTGGGCCAAAAGAGCCCATGCATCCGCCAAGAATGTTGGAGCAAATTACGAAATATTTGTTGGTGTCGATTGTTTTGTTTGGTCCAATTAAAAAATCCCACCAGCCGTCTTTTTGGGTCACTGGATTTTTTGATGCAACATATTGATCAGCGGTTAGCGCGTGACAGATTAAAATTGCATTTGAACGCTCTGAATTAAGATTTCCATAGGTTTGATAGGCGAGGGGAAAGTTTTGAATTTCAATGCCGCTGGTTAATTTAAGCGGATTTTCTTTGGCGAGATAGATGATTTCTCCGATTTCAAATTCTTTATAATTTGGTCCAAAGCTTGACTTGATTTTCATTATAATTAAACAAGTTAGTAAAAATAATTAAAAAACAATAAGTTTTACCAATGGAAAATCAACAAAATAAAGATCTCGCATTTTTTCGCAAAGAAATTGACGCAATTGATGAACAGCTGATTTCGCTGTTTGAAAAAAGAATGAAGGTGGTTTTAGAAGTTGCAAATTTTAAGAAAAATAATGGCGAAAAATTCTTTATTTACGCTAATCGTGAAGCGGATATGATTAAAGAATTATTG
>CAZOKU010000057.1:0-8245 GCA_964580715.1 uncultured Rhizobium sp.
AATTAAGACAGTTGGTGATCGCAAGTGGTTTGCCCCCAACTGCAGAAATGTTACGATAAGTTTCTGCAACCGCCTGTTTAGCGCCTTCAAAAGCATCAGCTTCAACATAACGCGGAGTGCAATCCGCTGTCATCGCCAAAGCTTTATTTGTGCCATGAACCCTTACAATTGCAGCATCCCCGCGAGTGTGAATTGTGTCATTCATCACTTGCGAATCATATTGTTCATAAATCCATTTTTTCGAAGCAAGATCAGGAACTTGCAAAAGAGTTTTTAATTTTTCAATAATCATAATTTACAACGCTTTAAAACCAACTCAACTCGTCCTTCCCAAAACTCTTGGATCAGCACGTTTGGATGATATTTTTTTATAATTTCTAAGTTTACATCACAAGGAAATTCATTGATGTAATAGCTGTGAGAAAAATGTTCAGAAACATATCCCATCAGATCTGCAAAATAAGAATCTTTGTAAACAAAGATAACTGGCAAATTTTTATTATTATTTTCAAAAAATATTGGCTTATGAAATTGTTTAATTTCTGCAAGCGAAGGTTTGATTTCTTGAATCGAAACCTTGAATTTCGGTGCTAAATCATAGTTTAAATTAGTGTTTTCATTACCCATAATGTCAGAAATGTCGCCTTTAATATATTCGTCAGCTTTATCAAAAAACTCTGAGCGCAAATGTGGCCTGAAACGAGGATCTTTTTTTGCCAAAATTTTCATCATTTCAACATAAGCATAATGTGAACCGCGCTTATTCCAGTGAGTGTCCGTTTTCTGATAAACAATTTCTTTGTTTTTTGCGTTTTTTAAAATTGGGCGCAAATCAAGCACTGGAAAATCTGGATATTTCGCCCTCAAAGCATCAAGAAATTTATCAATACGATGATTTTTTTCTGAATAATGAATATAATCTGGCAAAAATTCTGGATAAATCGAAGCTTTATCTGCCGCAATAATCAACAAATAATCAATGTTTTCCTTCTGCATATTTTGCCAATTGCGATAAAAAGATTTCACCGCACGATCAACCATTTCATCATCCAAAACCGCCTTTCCTTGTGCGTCTAAAATTGATCCGTGATTGTCAAAATAAAACCAGCTGTCTTTTCCTTCCATCGCTCTAACATCAGGTGATTCATCAAAAATTCGATCCATCAAATGATTATTAAAATTAATTAAAGTTTTTCTAAAACCATAATTATCGTTGAAATATTGCTCAAAATTTTTCGGATAGCTCTTAAACTCAGCAAAATCAGCAGGAAAAGCAGGCTTTTCAACTGGCATTCTTTTTTCAAAAAGCTCTCTAACTGGCGCAATAGCAAACAGCTGATCCAAAAAAGGAAGAGTTAAAATTAGAAAAAATAATGTGACAAAAATTTTATTTCTCAAAACTGAAAATAAATAAATGGATTATAGGTTGATGCAGAAATTCTGACAATTACTAAAAACAAAATCAGCAATAAAGCCACATCGAAAATTACAGAAAATATTTTATTTTTCTGCGATAATTTCAAAGTTATTTTTTTTGCAATTGGCGAAAAACCAAGAAGCGCAAGGCCAAAACTCATCCACAAAAAATGTGAATTGAATAAACGAAGCACACCACCAGAAACATTTTCAACCTGATGATTAACAAACATATTTTTTAAAAAACCCAAAGAATATTCCAAATCTTTGCTGCGAAAAAACACCCAGCCAATTATCACCACCAATATCGCATAAAAATTTTGCGCAATTTTTGGTAAAAAATCTAAAAAATTATTAAAAAATTTAAATCGCTCTAAAACCAAAAAACACCCGTGAAACATTCCCCAAATCACAAAATTCCAACTTGCACCATGCCACAATCCGCAAAGAAAAAACACTAAAATCAAATTAAAATATTGGCGATAAAGCGAAACGCGATTTCCTCCAAGGGGAATGTAAACATAATCGCGAAACCAAGCAGAAAGCGAAATGTGCCACCTGCGCCAAAATTCTTTGATGCTTCTTGAGATATAAGGATAATTAAAATTTTCTGGAAATTTAAAACCAAAAATTCTGGCAAGCCCAATCGCCATGTCGGAATATCCCGAAAAATCAAAATAAATTTGCAAGCTATACGCAACAATTCCAACCCAAGCAAATGGTGTGCTCACATCAGCAACTGGCAAAGAAAAAACCGCATCCGCCATTTCACCCAAAGGATTGGCGATAATCACCTTTTTCCCTAAGCCAATAATAAAGCGCCGAGCTCCATAAGCTGCTGCATAAAAATTGTGACGACGTTTTGATAAATATTTTTCAATAAAATTATAACGAACAATCGGCCCTGCAATCAACTGTGGGAAGAAGGCAATGTAAAGCGCTAAATCAAAAAAACTTTTTTGCGCCCTGCACTTACCGCGATAAATGTCCACCAAATAAGAAATCGCATGAAAAGTAAAAAACGAAATTCCAATCGGCAATGAAATTTTCTGATTTTCAATTTTAAAAAATTCAAAACGGTTTAAATTTTCAATCAAAAAATTGACATATTTATAATAGCCAAGCAACAGCAAATTAAGCGCAACTGCAAGAAATATCAGCAAATTTTTTTGCTTAGAAAATTTATCAAGTGCAATTCCAAAAAAATAATTTGCCGTAATCGAAAAAAGCAACAGCGGCAAATAGCGCATCTCGCCCCAAGCATAAAAAACAAGGCTTGCGATCAACAAAATAAAATTGCGAATGGTTTTGGTTGCAATTTTTTCAGGCAACAAAAAGTAAAAGGCCAGAATCAGTGGCAGAAATGCAAATAAAAAAATATTCGAACTAAAAACCATAAAAATCCTTAATTAAATCCATGGTCGATCATATTCTGGCGCTTCATTTGAAAGCGGCGCTGAAGGAATATCCGCATAAATTTCACCATTCATTTTAATAACCACGCGACCAGTGTCTGTCACCTTCCCAATCACAGCAAAATCAAGCCCCCATTTTTCAAAAATCTTTTTTGCAAAATCTTCTTTTTCTGGCTTAACAATCATCAACATTCTTTCTTGGCTTTCTGAAAGCATGATTTCGTAAGGCGTCATGCCGTCTTCTCTTTGCGGAACTTTTTCTAAATCAAGCTCAATGCCAGTTCCGCCCTTCCCAGACATTTCAAAAGACGAAGAAGTGAGGCCCGCAGCACCCATATCTTGAATCGACAAAATACAATCCGACTGCATCAATTCCATGCAAGCCTCAAGCAATAATTTTTCCGCAAAAGGATCACCAACTTGCACAGTCGGTCGTTTATCTTCGTCCCCCTCTTTAAATTCATCAGAAGCCATCACCGCGCCGTTAATTCCATCACGGCCAGTTTTCGAACCAACATAAACCACACTCGCGCCCACTTCAGATGCCGCCGAATAAAAAATCTTATTCGCATCAGCAATGCCAACTGTCATCGCATTAACAATGATGTTGCCATTATAACTTTTGTCAAAAGTCACTTCACCAGCAACTGTAGGAACCCCAACACAATTGCCATAGCCGCCAATTCCAGCAACCACGCCATTCACCAATTGTTTAGTTTTTGGATGATCAATGTCACCAAAGCGCAAAGCATTTAAATTTGCAACTGGCCTAGCCCCCATAGTAAACACATCACGCAAAATTCCGCCAACCCCAGTGGCAGCGCCTTGATAAGGCTCGATAAAAGAAGGATGATTATGGCTTTCCATTTTAAACACTGCCACTTGCCCATCACCAATGTCAATCACACCAGCATTTTCACCCGGCCCACAAACCACCCATGGCGCCTTGGTGTGCATGGTTTTCAGCCATTTTTTTGTTGATTTATAAGAGCAATGTTCTGACCACATCGCAGAAAAAATCCCGAGCTCAGTAATGCTTGGCTCGCGCCCCAAAATTTCTAAAATTTTTTTATATTCATCATCCGTTAAATTGTGGTCTTTAACCAATTGCGGCGTGATTTTTACGTTTCTCATTTGCTGTTTTTTCTTTGTTTAATTTTTCGCCGCGAAAATAAAATAAAACACGAAATAA
This sequence comes from uncultured Rhizobium sp., assembly GCA_964580715.1. GTDB lineage: Bacteria > Pseudomonadota > Alphaproteobacteria > Rickettsiales > UBA1997 > UBA2645. The sequence continues at coordinate 4,024 of CAZOKU010000057.1, forward strand.
TCAACAAGTAAAAAAAAGGTGTCAGACACAATTGTGTCAGACACCCCCATGTCTTTTAAGCTTAAAAGTAGCCTGGCCCCTTTTAGTGACGTTCATGCCAAGCAAAAAACCCTACAAACTAAAAACATAATTCCCAGTAACCGACTGCACATCATCACAATCCTCCAGCGCATCAACCATCTTCATAATCGTTTGCGATTTTTCAGCATCAAGCTCAATTACATTCTTCGGCTTCCAAGAAAGTTTCGCCGAAAGCGGATCACCAAATTTTGCAACCAAAGCATCACGCACCACCGCCAACTTATCCACAGAAGTTATCACCACATGAATATCATCCGAAAACTCAACTTCCTCCGCGCCCGCCTCTAAAGCCGCTTCAAACATGCCCTCTTCTGATGCCACCTTGCCATCAAACTGAATCACCCCAACATGATCAAACATAAAAGCCACCGAATTAGTTTCACCCAAAGCGCCCCCCATCTTGGTAAAAATGCTGCGCACCTCACTTGCCGTGCGATTGCGATTGTCAGTTAAAGCCTCAACAATAATAGCAACGCCACCCACACCATATCCTTCATAACGAATTTCATCAAAATTTTCCGTCAACGCCCCAGAAACAACCTTCTTAATCGCCGCCTCCACGCGATCTTTCGGCATGTTATTAACCCGCGCCTCAATCATCGCATTTCGCAAACGCGGATTAAACTCAGGATCCGGCTGCCCAGTTTTTGCCGCCACTGTTATCTCACGCAAAATTTTCGTAAAAATCTTTGCCTTTTTAGCATCCTGCGCACCCTTACGATGCTTGATATTTGCAAACTGCGAATGTCCTGCCATTTTTTTAATTATTTTAATTTATAAAAAACTTGTTCTTTCTGTCATGCTGAGCTTGTCGAAGCATGAGCTTGTCGAATCATGATCCTGTCACTCCCCCAAAACCCCACCAACTCTAATCGGATAAATTTTTTCCGCAAGCCCAGTTGAATTATCAACCTCCACCACCACCCCACACAAAGTCGCTTCCCCCTTCGCTGGCTGCATTTTATCAAACTTCCTTTTATGAACAAACATCTGCAACGGCACCGTTTTTTCCATGCCAATCACCGAATCATAATCCCCACACATCCCCGCATCACTCTGATAAGCCGTTCCCCCCTTCATAACATGACAATCCGCTGTCGGAATATGCGTGTGCGACCCAATAACCGCGCTCACCTTCCCATCCAAAAACTTCCCCATCGCCATTTTTTCCGAAGTCGCCTCCGCATGAAAATCCACAAAAATCATGTCCACATCTCTTCCCATCTGATTATTTTCTAAAATCTGTGAAACCGCTTCAAACGGACATGAAACATGATATTTTATAAAAACCTGCCCCAACAAATGAATCACCAAAATCTTACGATTCGCCGCATCCAAAAAAATCCGCGCGCCCACTCCAGGGCAAGATTTTGGAAAATTCGCAGGACGCAGCAACCTTTTTGATTCATTAATAAAAGACGTCACCTCACGCTGATCCCAAATGTGATCCCCCCCCGTCAAAACATCCACCCCCGCATCCAGCAATTCTTTCTCCGCATTACGATTCACCCCAAACCCCCCAGCCGCATTATCACAATTCGCAATCACAAAATCAATTTTATGCTCAAGCTTCAAGTGCAAGACGTTATCCACCACCACCCTACGCCCCACTCCTCCAACAATATCTCCAACAAATAATATTTTCATAAAATTGATCCACTAGCAAGCATTTATCTAATGACCTAAAACTGAAACTGAACCTGGAACTGGAACTGAACCTAAACCTGAACCTAGAACTTGAGTTATATTTGGTTGTTCAACAGTTCCTCTTGGTCGATCCCCTCTAGAAGTGTCTCCAGAACCAGCTATTCCTGTTTGAGGCTCTGCTACAGCGGCTGTATTACCTGGTACTGTTGATGAAGAATCTATAGAAGGTGCTTCTACTGCTCTTCCTCCCGCTGATTGTCGAGAGATCTTAGATGTTCTTAATTCTTCTATAACTTCAAAACTTCTTACTTCAATTTTTCTATCTATTTTTTCATTGGATATAGCTTCTATTATTAACGGATCAATAAAAAGCCCAAAATTTTTAATATTTACATCATCTAAAGCTCCAATCTTTTCAGAAAATTCGTCTAAATTATCTATTTCCATAAAATAATGACGACCCTCCGTTTTTATAACAGCTCCTAATTCTTTTAATTTAGCTATCCCGATAGATATTTTTTTCCTAGTGCTAAAATTTTCCACAATCAAAGCACCACGATCAGTGTAAAATGCAATAGTTTTATTAGGTTTTACTTTAATCGGGCCAAAATCCGAAACATTATCTCGGACCGTTGGTGTTGTAGGAACTGAAACATTTACGGATGATAAACCAGATGAAGAACTTGAAGATCTTGCAGGGTCCGTTGCAGTTGCAGCTGAAGCTGGAGCTGGAGCTGAAGCTGGAACTGGATCTGAAGCTGGAACTGGAGCTGGAGCTGAAGCTGGAACTGGAGCTGAAGCTGGAACTGGAGCTGAAGCTGGAACTGGAGCTGGAGCTGAAGCTGGAACTGCAGCTGCAGCTGCAACTGATCCGCCTCCCCCAAAACCACTTCCAGCCCCAGCACTTGTTCCTAAACCTGCCATAAAACTTGAAGATATTGCCACCGTTTGTTCATTTAAGTATTTTAAACGTGGAAGTAATAGTTTTTCTATTCCTTTTTCAGAAAGAGTTTTTGTTCCAAAAATTTCGACCGGAATATGACTCTTTTCACCAATTTTGTTTCTAGCAGAAACAGTCAAAGACTCTACATCTCCTATATAAAATGCCCTTTCAGAATCACGAATTACCATTTGAATTATACTTTTATCCACAAATACAACAAATGGTCTCACAGCCTTATCTAACAATCCATGAAATTGTTTTTGCAATTCATCAATTTCATCTCTCTTCATACTTCCACAATCAATCATAACTTCATTTCCTTTTGAAGCATATTCTGAAATAATTCTATTAATGTTTTCTAAGTCTTTTGCTGCAAGATCCTTTATCGCATTTACATCTATAATCAAAGTATTAAAATAGCTATCATTTAATAAATTAACAACTTGAGCAACATAATCAACTTTTGTTGCAACTTCTTGCAAGACAGCTCTTGAAGCACCATCCTCTTCTCTATTTAGTTGAATTAAGGGAACTATTATTATGTTTTGTTTTAAAGCTTTGGCTGCAGCTTGTTGTGTAGAATGTTTATCAATAACATTATTAACACCTTCTGATAAGTCTTCTTCTTCTATAACATAACTATAGTTCTTCTCTGTAACCTTTTTCGAAAAAAAAGCGCGAAATTTAATTATATCTTCTACTCCTTGAGTTAGAGTTAATAACCCAGAAGATGAAACGTCAGAATCTGAACCTTGGCTATCATCGCCTGAAGATACGGCACCATTTCCCACAATACCAGTACCCGCAGCCCCAAAATTTTCAGGTCTTAAAGTCCTTACAATACCAGATTGTGTTACACCATAGCTTTTATATAATCTATTTAATAAAGATATAATACTTTCACCATCACTATAATTAAGCCCACCATTAGTATCCATGGCAATTTTAACCCCTGTTTCTTTCGCCTTATGCAAAATAGCAAAAAGCAATTCAGGATCTTTAAAAATACCTTCTACCCCTACTCCTCCTAATTGCGCCGCTTCGTATCTTTTTTCTGGGCTTTTATATTCTTCTTGAAATAAAGCATTTCTATTAATATATAATATAGCTGCTGATTTTTTGCCATCATGAACTTTCTTAGCTTTAACTGCTTCAATTAATTTTTTAGCACGAGAAAAAATTTCAGTTTCTTCTAGAGTTCGAGCTGTAGCTGTAGTTCGAGCTTGAGCTGGAGCTGGAGCTGAAGCTGTAGTTGTAGTTGTAGTTCGAGCTGGAGCTGTAGTTGTAGTTGGAACTGGAGTTCGAGCTGGAGCTGGAACTATAGCTGTAGCTGTAGTTCTAGCTTGAGCTTGATCTATTTTTGCAACAGCATCATTAACAACTTTCAAAAATCTATTACCTATAGGACCTTCTGTATTTTCTTTATAATCGAGTACATGTGATTTTTTCACTCTCCCAAAAAGTTCTGATCTTTCAGCTTGTTTTAAAACATAATCTAAATTAGAATCAGGATTAATATTTCCTATATTTAATGATTCTATTGTATTAGCT
>CAZOKU010000058.1:0-7867 GCA_964580715.1 uncultured Rhizobium sp.
ACAGCATTTCAACGGGGCGCGCTAACCCTGCATTGCTTGATGCAGTGCGTGCTGAAGTTTATGGTTCAATGATGCCGCTTGCACAACTTGCAACTGTTTCAGTTTCTGATTCTTCAACTTTAACCGTGCAAGTTTGGGATCGCTCTAATGTTAAAGCGGTTGAAAAGGGAATTATCAACGCCAACCTTGGTTTTAACCCAGCAATTGACGGAGCAATTCTGCGCATCAACATTCCAAAATTAAGTGAAGAGCGTCGCAAAGAATTGGTGAAATTAGCAAAAAAATATGGCGAAGATAAAAAAATCGCTATCCGTAACATTCGTCGCGATGTTTTAGATGAATTTAAAAGAAATGAGAAAGAGCTTGGCGCTTCAAAAGATCAAATTCACTCAATCACCGATGTGGTGCAAAAAATCACTGACGAATTTGTGAAAAAAATTGATGACGTTGTAATTGCAAAAGAAAAAGATTTGTTAAAAGTTTAATAATCCGTTTTTCATGTTTTTTAAAAAGAGGATTGAAGCTCAGAATCTAAAAATCCCAGTCCACATTGCCATTATCATGGATGGCAATGCAAGATGGGCAAAATCAAAAAAACTTCCTCTGGCAATTGGTCACAAAACTGGCGCTGAAAATATCAGAAAAATTTCTGAAAGTTGCATTGAACTTGGCATAAAATATCTCACGGTTTACGCTTTTTCCTCAGAAAATTGGGATCGCCCCGAAGAAGAAGTTAAATATCTTATGAAGCTGCTTGATGATTATCTCGATTCTGAAACTAAGCAATTGATGGATAAAAATATCAAAATTTTAATTTCAGGAAATTTAGAAAAAGTTGCCGCAAAAACCAAAGAAAAAATTGCGAAAGTTCAAGATTTAACCAAAGATAATAATGCCTTAACTTTAAATGTTGCTTTCAGTTATGGTTCTAGGCAAGAAATTGTTGATGCGGCAAAAAAAATAGCACTTGCAGTTAGCGAGAAAAAAATTAGCGTTGATGAGATTGATGAGAGTTTTTTTAAAAAAAATCTTTATCAACCGCAAATTCCAGATCCTGATTTACTAATCAGAACCGCTGGAGACCTTCGTGTTAGCAATTTTTTATTATGGCAAATTGCTTATTCTGAGCTTTATTTTGCTAAAGAATATTGGCCAGATTTTAATAAAAACAGTCTGATCAATGCCATAAAAGACTTTAACCAAAGAGATAGAAGATATGGAAAAAGATAAAATCATAGCAAATTTCAAAAAATTATTTTCTGCTTTCGATCGAATCATCAACAAAATTGTTGATAAAATTCAATTGATTGACCCGAAAGGAAGTGACATAAAAAAACGCGTTGTAAGCGCGGTTATTCTTGTTCCGCTTGCAATTTATGCGATTCTTTCTTCGTTAAATTTATTTTTAATTCTTGCCATCACAATCGCCATTTTAATGACCGAAGAATGGTTAAATTTAACTAAATCAGCTGATGACAAAAATAAATGGCGTTTGATTGGTTTATTTTACATTTTGATTCCGATTTTTTCAGTGATCAAAATTCGCATTTATGACGAACAAATTTTATTTTGGATGTTCGCCGTAATTTGGACCACCGACATTTTCGCTTTCTTTGCTGGAAAAAAACTTGGTGGCGCAAAACTTGCCCCAACAATCAGCCCAAACAAAACTTGGTCTGGCCTTTTTGGCGGAGTTATCGCCAGCATGATGCTTGGTTTGGTGAGCTCTTTGATGTTTAACGGCGGCATTATTTTCTTCGTTTTAATCAGTGGGTTGCTTGCAATAATTGAGCAAGTCAGTGATCTTGTTGAATCAAAAGTTAAAAGAATTTTTGGTGTAAAAGATTCTGGCAGCATCATTCCCGGACATGGCGGAATTTTGGATCGCCTTGATGGCATGATGCTGGTGGCACCATTTGTTTTGCTTTTAATAACACTATTTCCTAGTAGATTTGGTTTTTAAAAATGAGTGATTTTTTTGAAGTTGCTGGAAAAAAATTTACGTCCCGTCTTTTAGTTGGAACTGGTAAATATAAAGATTTTGCTGAAACCGCTGCTGCAATTGATGCTAGTGGTGCTGAAATTGTCACTGTTGCAGTGCGCCGTGTTAACATTGAAAAAAAAGGCGAGCCAATGTTGCAAGATTTTCTTGATCCTAAAAAATACACTTATCTTCCAAACACTGCGGGCTGTTTCACCGCTGAAGATGCGATTAGAACTCTGCGCTTGGCGCGCGCCGCTGGAGGATGGAATTTGGTTAAGCTCGAAGTTTTAGCTGATGAAAAAACTCTTTATCCAAAAGTTACAGAAACCATCAAAGCCGCAGAAATTCTGATTAAAGACGGTTTTGAGGTGATGGTTTACACTTCGGATGACCCAATTGTTGCTAAAGAATTAGAAGATATTGGTTGCTGTGCAATCATGCCACTTGCGGCCCCAATTGGTTCTGGCCTTGGCATTCAAAATCGCCTTAACATTGAATTTATTGTTGAACAATCAAAAGTTCCGGTTTTGGTTGATGCTGGAGTTGGCACCGCATCTGATGCGGCAATTGCGATGGAGCTTGGCTGTGACGGCGTTTTGATGAATACGGCAATTGCTAAAGCAAAAAATCCAATTTTAATGGCCCACGCCATGAAGCTTGCAATTGAAGCGGGCAGGGCATCTTATCTTGCAGGACGAATGGAGAAGAAAAAATTTGCTTCCGCCTCAAGCCCAGTTGTTGGAAAAATTAACAGTTAAAAATCTATTTATTTTATGACACACAAATTCCACCCATCAATCTTGAGAGCCTATGACATTCGCGGTGTTTATGGCAAAACTTTATTTGATCAAGATGCTTTTTTTGTGGGAAAAGCTTTTGCTAGTTTTTTACAAAAAAATGGTAAGAAAAAAATTTCAGTTGCTTCTGATGCGCGTTTAAGCTCTCCTGCGCTTAAACAAGAGTTAATCAAAGGCTTACTTGAATCTGGTTTGGAAGTTGTTGATGTTGGAGTTGGGCCAACGCCGATGCTTTATTTTTCGGTTTATCATTTAAATCAAGATGCGGGAATTATGGTGACTGGCTCGCATAATCCAAAAGATCACAACGGTTTTAAACTCACTTTAAAAGATCGCCCATTTTTTGGTGCTGACATCACTAATTTGGCAAAAATTGTAGCAGATAATGATTTTATTAATGGTGAAGGAAGCCTTGAAAACAAAGATGTTGAAGATGATTATATCGAAAGAATTTTGTCAGACTGTTGTTTGGCTGAAAGCGAAAGTGCATTGCTTGATGAGCTTGATGAATTTGAACCAAAAAGAAAATTAAAAATTGCTTGGGATGCTGGAAACGGTGCTGCTGGCGAGGTTATGACAAAGCTTTCAGAAAGAATTGCTGCAGACAATATTTTGCTTTTTGCTGAAATGGATGGCAATTTTCCCAACCATCATCCAGATCCAACTGAGCCCAAAAATTTGGTTGATTTGCAAAAAAAAGTTTTAGAAGAAGGCTGTGATTTAGGAATCGCCTTTGATGGCGACGGCGACAGAATTGGCGTGGTTGACGATGAAGGGGAAATTATTTGGGGTGATCAATTAATGATTTTTTACGCGCGTGAAATTTTGCAAGAAAAAGCTGGGGCAACAATCATCGCCGATGTTAAAGCCAGCAATGTTTTATTTAGCGAAATCGCCAAAGCAGGCGGCAAGCCTTTAATGTGGAAAACTGGGCATTCTTTTATCAAATCAAAAATGAAAGAAACCAAAGCCTCTCTTGCAGGTGAGATGTCGGGCCACATTTTCTTTGCAGACAAATATTACGGTTTTGATGACGCGCTTTATGCGGCAATTAGAATCATCAACATTGTCGAAAATCTTAATCGCCCGCTTTCTGATGTGCGCAAAGCTTTGCCAAAAACTTTTTCAACTCCAGAAATTAGAATTGAATGCGCCGAAGAAAAAAAATTCGCTTTAGTTGAAAAATTGAAAAATTTGCTAAATCAGCAAAATATAAAATTTGACGACATCGACGGCATCAGAGCCACTTCAAAAGAAGGGTGGTGGTTGCTTCGCGCCTCAAACACTCAGCCAGTGTTGGTTGCAAGATGTGAAGGAAATTCAAAAGAAGCTTTAAAAAATTTGGTTTTGGGTCTGAAAAAGAATTTAGAATTTTGTGAAGTAAAAATTCCGCAAGAAATCATTGATTTATCATGAAAATCATTGGCCTTACGGGTGCAGTTGCATCTGGAAAAAACTTTATCGCTGAGATTTTTAAAAAACACGGCGCGGCCGTTTTTGATGCTGATTTTGAAGTTCACCAGCTTTTAGAATTTGACGACAGAACCATCACCGAAGTTAAAGTTTTCTTTCCTGAAGCCTTTAATTACAACAAAATCGACCGCAAAATTCTCGGAAAAATAGTTTTTTCTGACGACAAAAAATTAAAAATTTTAGAAGAAATTCTTCATCCAAAAGTCAGAAAAAAATATCAGGAATTTTTGTTTGAAAAAAAAACAAATGGCACAAAAATTGCAGTGCTAAACATTCCGCTGTTGCTTGAAACAGAAGGCTATGATTGCGATTTTATCGTTGCAATTTCCGCCTCTAAAACAACCCGCAAAAAACGCTATCTAGAGCGCATGAAAAAAAATAGCGAAAGTTTCAACCAAGAAATTTACGAAAAAATTTTCGAACAAATCTGCAAAAAACAAATAGACGACGCTGAGAGACAACAAATGGCAGATGTTATTTTAAACAACGAAGAAGGCCGTGATATTTCTGAAATCGAATCTGATGTTATTCAAATAATTACACAAGCTGCGTAAAACCTTAATTCCTTTAATTACAGCGCTGGGCTTCCTCAATCCATTACTCCTATAGTGGCACTGTCGCAAATCAAACTTTTTGCAATTATAAGCCACAAAAATTTCTTAGAAAATTTTGATTTGTAACAGTGCCATAATTCATTTCATCAAATCTTAGAAGTATTTTTTAAAGTTTGAACAAACGGTAAGGGCAGAGTTATAAATTCTGCCCAGCATCAAAAACTTATTTTTTAAATAAATTATTTCCCTGCGCCAGAATGAGCAGCAGTATGTGGTTTTGCAGTTTGGTCAGCACTTGCTGCAGCAACAGCTGAAGTTGGTTTAGTTTCAGCACCAGAAGTTTTACCGCCAGATTCTCTGCCATCAGTAGCTCCAGCGCTATCAGGAGCTCCAGCGCTATCGCCTGCTTCTTTGTGCAAAACTTCAACAGCATCTGCTCTGTCTGTGATATTAAATCTATCAGATAAAACAATATCGAAAAACAATAATGCATACTTTTCTAAAGTTTTGTCGCCTAAGTAATCTTTCGAAAAAATAATTTGATCTTTATTAATACCAAAACCTATGTTTTGCTTTCTTAGTGTTTCACAGAATAATGCTTTATTTCTTTCCGATGTCGATTCTAAAAAATTGAAAACCACAACATCGCCTTTCATCACAACAATATTTTTGAGAATATAATCTAATGTGATATTGGTTTTAGTGGTTGTGGAATTTTCAGTATCAGTGTTCTCAGTTGGCGTTGCAGTGGGGATGGCAGAAGCAACTTCGGCAGGGATCATTGTGGTTGATGACGTTGCGGATAAAACAGCCTCACCGCTTGATCCTGCGCCAGCCATTGCAAAAGAATCACTATGTTCTACGTTAGAAGTTTCTGCACCAGAAGTGCTTGTGAGGGTTCTACTAATAATTTGGTTTATTTCTTTTAGGTCCTCAAGCTTTAGTCCGTCAGTTCTTCTGCATAAACCACACACAGCAAAATAAAATTTTGATCGAATTTCATATAGTCCTATAGCTTCGTTTGAAGTTGGTTCTCCATAAGATTCTTTATCCACAAACTGCCAAGTTTCTTGTATATAACGACTAAATAAGAATGATTTTCCACCTGATGGAAGGTAATTAGCTATTGAATGCTTACTTGAGATAGATAGTATAGTGTCAAATAGACCACGTAATTCTCCATCTATTTCATCTAAAAACCATATAACATCTTGTCTAGGGGCCTTTGTTATGATATGGTTTTTTATTCCTGCTTCTTTTGATTTTTCTAGTAAAATCTTAATAAACTCAATGTCATTTACCAAACTGCTTAGTTTTTCTGCATTTGTTAAACATCCTGGAGTGTACTCAAGATTCACAATTCCACAATAAAAATCGAAAACTAAGTGTTTAATTTCTAAACTTTTTAAATTCTCAATAAATTCGGTTACTATTCTAACTTTTTCTTCGGTATCAACAACAGCACCTTCACTGGAAGTTATATCAGCACCAGCACTTCCTCCCCCACCATTTCTTGCTTCAGGTTCAGCAGCAGATGATGCTCTACCTATAGATTCCATTTCAATTTTATCTAATTGTTGTTTGATTTGTCCTAAGACAAATTGTTGTTTATCAACATCTTCTAATTTAACGGGAGCAGATCCTTCTTTGGTTTCAAGGATCCTGCATTCTCCCGTAGAAATTCTTACCAATTTATATTGGCCAAACTCAAATATTCTATTATTTGAATCTTTGCCTTTATAAAGGTTAGGCATTTCTAGTCTTTCACATGATTTGATTAATGATTCTATAGTTAATGTAAGGCCTGTCGGTCTGCTCATATTTAAAAAATAATTAAGATGAAATTTTTAATTTTGGTACTGTTGCAAATTCTACCTAGAATTGAGGATCACAGTCAATCCTAGTCGGGGTCAGAAGACCACGACTAGCGTTGGGTAAATTATTCTCGGTGGGCGGTTCCTCCTCTGCCAGCTGGAGCAGCTGTTGCAGCGACAACTGCAGAAGCTGGAGTGGTACTAGTGGCAGGGCTATCTTTTATTTGTTGCAATCTTTTTAAAATTTCAATAAAAAGTTCACTATTATTAGGAATAGTTTTGTTATGAACGTCCGATACAATAATATTGTTATCAGTGTTTATTTTTACTATGCAATCAAAACTGCGAAACACTAAAACATCTGTATCTCGAGTGATATCCATTCCAAGCCTTGTTGGTATAAGTTCGCTAACATTTTTTATTATTTGTTTTCCGTAATATTCAACTTGTTCTGCTTCTAAAAGTTGCTGTTGAATGATTGTTAAGGAAGCGCTGGTTGTTTCGTTTAATAGTTGTTTTTGAATTTGTTTTAAGATTTCTTTTTTTTCTGAATTATTTCTTACTATTTCTATTGGGTTTGGTTTTTTTCCAGTATCGCACAAAATCATTGGTTCAAAATCTGTATCTTGAGGTCTTGCCAATAAAGAATATTTTTTATCATTTATAGTAAAAGAATAAATTTTTTCAAGATTTGGGCTTGTGGATTCGTTTTTGATACCTAAAGCCTCACATAGTTTGACTAATAATTTTGTTTTTTTAGGTTCCTCCCAAGATTCAAGTATAGTTGACAATTGTTCTTTAGTGCATATTGAGTCTTTGTAATATTTAAAAACAATAGGCTCTATTGACCAGTCTTTTTTAAGTTCTGATGATTTTAGATCTATAATGCAAGCTGTGCCTGAAATCTCAGGAAGATAGTATGCATAGCCAAGAAATATAGCTTGAAATGATCGAGCTGCTTCTTCGCTTGGTAATATTACAGATATCGTATCGTCATCTTTTAAGATGTTTTCTTTCATGAGATCAACGAATGTTTTTGGAGTGGTATGAACAGTATCTATACCACCACCAGTTGTCGCACTGGCGCTTCCACCGCCTCCTCCCATGCCAAAACCATATCCACCAACAGCAGCAGAAGCGGCGGCAGGGGGCATCGGAACTGATGGAGCTGCAGTAGGTGCAGTTGGTGTGCTAGAATCGCCAGCACCATGACTTGCCATGCCTCCGTCAGTAATACCAGCTGCT
>CAZOKU010000059.1:0-6800 GCA_964580715.1 uncultured Rhizobium sp.
AATAGTACCAATATTAACATGGGGCTTGGTGCGTTGAAAGGCTTGCTTGGTCATAATTAAAACTTTTCTTAAATAGTTAATAAATTATTCAAAACAATAAACTGTTTTGAAATGTTAGATTAATTTCGAGATTAAGCGCTCTCTAAAAGAAGGGAGCGTCATTTTATTTAACGATAAAATAAAAAGCAAATAGATTTTATTGAAGAGTCTGATAATTAATCCACATAAAGTTATTTTTGTCTTAAATGTGGTGTCAGGTTTGTTTGTGAGTTGGTTTGGCCAGGTTTGCGCGTGAATTTCTTGAGAAAATTCAAAGGGCGGCTCTATAGGGCATTTTTAGCAGTGATTTGAGCTATAAGTTTGAAGTTATAGCTTAGATATTTGGCTTTTACCAAATATCTGCGGGGCATTTTGGATTTTAATAAAATAGATTACCACTAACCTAGGGTTGAGGTGTGAAAGAAAAAATTCTACTCTGGGTTGTGAGGGCTTTTTGCTGGTTATTTTTGCATGAACGTAAGGGCGGAATTGCAAATTCCGCCCAGCACTGAGCGCCTTAGCTATTCTTGCAATAAAGTGCTTGGCTTTTTGCTAATTATTTTTTGCATGATCGTAAGGGCAGGATTGCAAATAATGCACTGCACCTAGCGGCTTTTGATAGAGGTTTTTGTGTGCAGAAGTCTGTTGTTATAAACACAGATCATTCCTTCTCCTAGACGCAATGTGAATTGTTTTCCAACGGCTGGAATTACGACATAATTGTCGCGCACTATATAGCTCATTTTATTTTCTCTGCCGTCAGAATCGACCAGATTTATTGAAGGAATATTTTCGTTGTTGTTAATAAATTGGAAGAAAGTTTCCCTTCCGTCATCATAAACCTTCAGCGGAGAAACGCTTTCAGAGGCTCCTGTTAAGCTGTAGTCGAAATTTAATACAGCGCTTTCTGGGTTTCTTTCAATGATGCCTGGCATTTTTTCATCAATGCGCACTGGCGGCATCGGGGTTTTGATGATTGCTTTTGCTGGAGCTGCTGGATTTGTTGTGGTTAGCTGCGGAGGAATTGGTAAAGCTTGACCAAGTTGAGGATAATAGAAGCGAACCGTGTAAATCAGCTCTTCGTCGGCCTTTCCATCATATTCACCAGAACGGATGTCGAAATGATAAGTTCTTTTGTTGGTGATGATTGTCATGTTAGTGTGGGCTGCAACTTCAAGGGGGCGAACGAATAATCTTTTGCCAGCAGGAGTTAGGCGCCAAGCAAAAGCTTCACCAATTGAAATCATTTCGATTTCTTCATCATCGGCAAATTCGATAAAAGATTGATAATTGTAGTAGAATTTTAATTCGTAAACTTCGTTTGGATTGTAAACCAAAGTTCTGATTCTAGAGTCGGTTGTAACTGGCGGTTGTGAAAAAGCTGGGTTAGAAAAAAATAAGGTGACTGAAAATGAAACCTGTAAAAGATTTTTTAAAAATTTAGCTTTTGAGCCTGAAGCAAAAAATGAAATTTGCGACAATGCGTTAATAATTAAATACTTCATCTGTTATTACATATTTTTTAACTTGGAATCCTAGAGGATTAATGAGTCTTTCTTCCATAGACAAAGAAATGTCAGGAATAAAGTAGAAATCCATTGTAATCACTTCATCTTTATTTTGTGGGCTTGACTCTGGAAGCAAGATTTGGCGCAAAATACGAATTTGCGCAGTGTTAGCAGAAGTGAATTGGATTGATTTGATACGAACGTTGATTGTAGAATCAGCGCCGAGCTCACGTGCGTTGACGCGGTTTCTGAAATCGTTATATACTGATGCAGAAGAGAATAAACGAACTTTATCAACGTCGGCTTTATAAGTTTTTGGATCATATCCAGAAGCAGCTTGCACAAATGCGTTGATGAAATAACGACGCACCACTTGGTCTCCCGTGAAATTTTGTGAGGTTAGTTGATCAACGACAGTGGCGATTCCAGTTTTTTCTTCAAGCTCAATTACGTATGGCTCTAGCGATTTTGAGGCCATCATGTTTTTAACAAAAATCACTGCAGCAGCAACGGAAAACATCGAGACTAGCGTGAATAATAACAAAATGTTGCGTTGAACAACGACAATTTGATATCGATTCGAATACCAGCTTTTTACTTTTAATTTTGTATTTGGATTGTTACTATCCGACATGCTTGAAAATAAAGGCTTGCGAGCGTTTTTTGCTTTGATAAAAAATAGTCTTGTAAGGTAAATAGCTTGATTAATAATATCAAGTTATTTTAATGATTTTAAAAAAGAATTTTGCACCATCATTTTCCATATCAATGTCTTTAGAAAAATTCACAGAAATTCCTTTCGCACAAAAGTTAGAGCAACTTAACTGGCCATTAATCTCGATGATAATTGCTCTTGCGATGATTGGATTTTTTATGCTTTATTCTGCTGGTGGCGGAAGTTTTTATCCTTGGCTGATTAGACAATTTATTTTTTTCTGCATTTTTTTTCCGCTGATGATTTTTATTGCGGTTACTGACATAAAAATTTGGTTTAAATTTGTTTATGTTTTTTATGCAATTGGTTTGTGTTTGGTTATAGTGGTTGACATTATGGGGCATAATGCGATGGGTGCAACTCGCTGGTTTAGAATTGGGTCGCTGACTATTCAGCCTTCTGAGATTATGAAGGTTTGCACAGTGATGGCTTTGGCGAAATATTTTTACGGCGTTGATTTGGAAGATATTGGCAAAATAAAAACTTTGTTAGTGCCACTTGCTTTGATTGCTGTTCCAGCATTTTTTATTTTTCACCAACCAGATCTTGGGACCGCAGCAATTCTGGTTGCGGCAGGAATTTCGGTTTTGTTTCTTGCAGGAGTTAAGATGTGGAAATTTGCTGCGGTTGGAATAGTGGCGCTTATTGCTGTTCCTTTTGCTTGGAGTTTTTTGCTTTATGATTATCAAAAACAAAGGGTTTTGACTTTTTTAAATCCGAATAATGATCCACTTGGAAGTGGTTATAATATTATTCAATCTAAGATTGCTATTGGTTCGGGAGGGTTTTTTGGCAAAGGTTATTTAAACGGAACGCAAGGGCAATTAAATTTTCTTCCTGAGAAGCAAACTGATTTTATTTTTACGATGCTTTCCGAAGAGTTAGGCTTTATTGGCAGTGTTTTTACTATTGCGGTTTATTGTGCGATAATTTTTCTTTGTATTGAGATTACCAAAAAAATTCGCCATCAATATGGCAGGCTGGTTACGATGGGGGTGGTGAATATTTTTTTCATTCATATGTTTATTAACACTGGAATGGGAATGGGCTTGATTCCTGTGGTTGGGGCGCCCTTACCGTTTATTTCTTATGGTGGAACTATTATGGCTTCGATGATGATTGGATTTGGGTTCGTGCTTAATGCGGATTTGCATCGGGATACGGATTTTTAATTATTGGCATGAACGTGGGGAATGGGTCAGGAGACCCATTCCCGCAATAAGAGACACATTCCAGCAACATTATGAACCTGTGGGCGGAGTTACAAACTCCGCCCAACATCGAGTTGCTGTTACCGCAGTAAGTTATTATTCCTCTTTTTGTTCTTCGTCCTCAATTTCAAACTCTTCTAGAGCCTTTATTCCTGAGGTTTTTTTGCCTTCAATTCCGAGATCAACAATGTTTTTTATGGAAGAATAAATGCCACGGTTGAGGTTTTTGGTGATTTTGTTTTGCGCGATTGCGGCTTTGTTTAAGTGCTTTCCGAGCTCTTTTGATTCTTTAAAAATCATCGCAATATTATCTAAAAGTCTTCTTACTTCTAGTTTTAAAACTTCAATATTTTTTTCTTGTTTAACGCGATCGATAACGATTCTTGCTTGCGATAAAAAATTGATCATGCCAATTGGAGAAGCTATGATAATTCCCGCTTCAAAAGCTTTTTGCTCAAAATCAGGATCAATTTCGCGAACAATTTCAAGCATTCTTTCAGTTTGCAAAAACATGATGTTGAGAATTTTAAAATCAGCGAAATCTTTGGATTGCAATTCATTAAGCAAAAACTTGTCATAATCCTTACGCTTGAGGCTTTCAAGATGTCTTTTAAAAGATTCTTTTATTTTGTTTAGCAAAATTTTTTGTTGTTCCAAATCACCATTTTTTCGAGCATTTTCTAGATCAAGAAAATGTGGTGAAGATTTGCTATCAACGATTGCGATTTGATTGGCTGGAAAAAATATTATTGCATCTGGTCTTTTGTTTGAGTCTTGCTCAGCAGAAGAGGTTGCGCCAGAAAAATGAGATTGTAAAATATAATCACCTACGGCATTTAGATCCGCTTTTTCTTTTAGGCCCGAATTTTTTAAAATATTTTCTAAAGTAATTTCAGCGGTTCGTCCAGCAGCCCCAGGATTGAGCAGCGCCTGTCTGGTTAAGTTTACGATGTCAGTTGATTTTTTAACTTCATCATTAAGAGAAGCAACTTTGGAGGTTACGCCTTCAAAATTTTGAAAAAGATTTTCGGTTATTTTTTTTACCACTTCTTGCTGGTGAAGGCTGAATTGCTGTTGCTGTTCGTTGTTTTTTTTGATTAATTCTTCTGAAAGCTTGAATAACAAGGTTTCTTTGTCTTTATTCCAATCTTGCTTACTTTTTTCTAGCTGTTGCTTTTCTTGCTTTACTAAGCTGTTTTGCTTTTCTAATTCTAGAATTTTTTCCTGCAGTGATTCAATTTTTTCTTGGGCTTTTTCTTCATATTTTTCTTTTTGGGTGCGTAAAAAATTTAGTTCATTTTGCAAATGTGCCAGCCCACCTTTTAGGCTGCTGATCTGCTGCTTCTCCTTCGATAATAAAAACAAAAAAACCAGTGATAAAATTGTAAAAATAGCAATAAATATGAGGGCTGCAACCATTGTAATTTCAAAAAAGATTAATATATTTAGTCATCTATAGTTATTTTGATGATAAGCTTTTTAAATTAAACAACTTTTACCAGCAACTATTTCAATCATGAGCGAGCAACAAATTCAACCGCAAATTTTTCACACTTTGCCTCTGCGTGACGTGGTGATTTTTCCACAAATGACCACAACAATTTTAGTTGGTCGCGACAAATCTATTAACAGCATTGATGAGGCTAAAAAGCAGAATTTGCCAATTCTTGCGATAACTCAAACCAACCCTGATCGCGATGAATTTGAGGAAAAAAATTTATATTCCTGCGGAACTTTGTGTAATGTTATTGAGTCAATCAGAACACAGGACGGAACGGTGAAGGTGATTATTCAAGGATTGATTCGAGCTAAGCTAAAAAAAATTGTTCCAAATGAGCGCTTTTTTATTTGTGAAGCGGAGATGTCCCTAGAAAAACAAGCCTCTGGAGATAATAAAGAATTATTGGGACTGATAAAATCTTGTATCGACAGCTTTGAAAAATATGCGGAATATAATAAAAGAATTACGCCAGAAGTTTTGGCTTCGCTTGGAAAAGTGCGTTCGCCGCAAGAAATTGTTTATTTAATTGCAACTTACATTGGCGGGGTTCTGCAAAATAAACAAAAAATTTTGGAAGAAGACGATTTAACAAAAAAATTATATAAAACTTTAGAAATTTTAAAAACTGAAATTGAGATTGGCCAAGCAGAAGCGCGGATTAACAAGTCAATTCAAGAAAAATTTGTTAAAAGCCAAAAAGAAGTTTATTTAAATGAACAATTAAAAAATATTAAAAAAGAGCTTGGTCATGATGAAGAAAATGAAACCAAGGAAATCAAGGCAAAGCTAGCAAAATTGCCGCTGCCAAAAGAGGTGCGCGAGAAGTGCAATAGTGAGCTTAGCAAGATGGAAAAAATGAATCCATATTCTTCAGAATCTGGCGTGATTAGAAATTATCTGGACTGGATTGCTTCGCTGCCGTGGAGCAAAAAAACCAAATATAATTCGGATTTAAAAACTGCGAAAAAAATTTTAGACCAGCATCATTACGGCTTGGAAAAAGTTAAAGAGCGGATTATTGAATTTATTGCGGTTCAAATAAAAACCAAAAATTCTCGCGGGCCCATTCTTTGTTTAGTAGGGGCGCCTGGCGTTGGAAAAACTTCGCTTGCCAAATCAATTGCGGAGGCTTTGAATCGTAAATATGTGAAAATGGCTTTGGGTGGCGTGCGTGATGAATCAGAAATTCGCGGGCATAGAAGAACCTATATTGGATCAATGCCGGGACGCATTATTCAATCAATGCGTAAGGCACAAACCGTTAATCCTTTGGTTTTGCTTGATGAAATTGATAAAATGTCACGCGATTTAAGAGGTGATCCAGCTTCGGCATTGCTTGAGGTGCTTGATCCCGAGCAAAATTCGGCATTTGTTGATCATTATTTAGAAGTTGATTATGATTTGTCAAAAGTGATGTTTATTGCAACTGCCAATAGCATGGCTGGCATTCCGATTCCACTGAGAGATCGCATGGAAATCATTCGACTTTCTGGTTATACTGAAAATGAAAAATTGCATATTGCCAAAGAACATTTGATTAAAAAACAATGCGAAGAAAATGGCCTAAAAGAAAAAGAATTTTCTATTGATGATGAAGCTTTGATTCACTTGATCAGGCGCTACACTTTTGAAGCTGGAGTGCGTAATTTAAACCGCGAAATCGCCAATCTAGCGCGCAAAGCGGTGAAGGAAATTGTTACTAAAAATTTGGATGTTTTAAATATCACAATGAAAAATTTATCCAAATATGCTGGACCAGAAAAAAGAAAATTTGGCATGGCAAGAACCGAGCATTTAACTGGTGTTGCAACTGGTTTGGCTTACAC
>CAZOKU010000060.1:0-6537 GCA_964580715.1 uncultured Rhizobium sp.
AGTTAGAAAGGAGTCATCCTGAGCTTGTCGAAGGGTGACGTAAGACAAAGAATCATGTCTGATGCTAAAAAAGTTACTTGACGAAGCCTTACATTGCGGGACGTGGTCTCCTGACCCCGTCCCACCGTTCATTTCCTTTATTAAACAATGAACTGAACGTGGGGACTGGGTTAGAAACCCAGTCCCGCAGCAGGGTTGCGATAAAGTCACATCTCAACAGGATCTCGATGCCATTGCGGGATGGGGTCTTAAGACCCCGTCCACACGTTCATGCCATAAAGATCAAATCATCTTAATATTCCCATAATCAACATTGCGATTATATTTTTTCTTACTAAACGCCAAAATCAGACCAAAGCAAATTGACATCGCAATCATCGATGAACCGCCATAGCTGATGAAAGGAAGTGTCATACCTTTGGTTGGAAGCAAGCGCAAGCTTACACCAATGTTAACCATCGCCTGCATCGTAAATTGCACCATCAAACCAAACAGCGCCAGATAAGTGAACAGATCTTCTTCATCCATTAATCTTTTAAAAATTCTGGTGATAAAATATGCAAAAATTATCACAATTGAAGTGCAAGCAAAAATTCCATATTCTTCACCAACAACCGCAAAAATAAAGTCGGTGTGAGCATCAGGAATAAATTTTTTAACCACGCCATTTCCTGGGCCAACACCAAAAAATGAACCATTCACAAAAGCATCAAGCGACCTTTCCACTTGATAATTTTTTTCTCCTGCATCCAAAAATTTATTGATGCGATCTTCAACGTGAGGAAAGGCAAAATAAGCGCCAACCCCGCCAACCAGCGCAAATAACAACAAGCAAGAAATAAAAAACAATGGGATTCCGTAAATAAAAAGCTGCGCGGCCCACAAAACCGAGAAAGTTAAAGTCATGCCAAAGTCAGGCTGCGCAATCAACAAACACACAGTCACAACCAACAATGCAGCAGAAATTAAATATTTTTTCACCCAATCTTCAAAATAAAATTTTTGCAAAATATAGGCATTGCAAATCACAAAAAAAGTTTTGGCAAACTCTGAGGGCTGCAGCGTGATGCCCGCAACAGAAAACCATCTTTTTGCACCTTTTGCTTCTGATCCAAACATTAAAACCAAAATTAAAAACAAAAAGGAAACCGCAAAACCAATCAGTGAAAATTTCTGAATTTGCTCTTGATTTAAGAAGGAAATCGCCACCATCATAAAAATTGCCACACTCGCAAAAACCAACTGTTTTTTTACGAAAAAAAACTTTTCAACACCAATTTTTTTAGCAATCGCAGGGCTAGAGCTGGCGGTCATCATCAGGCCAAAAATGATGATTCCGATAACGATTAAAAAATTCACTTTGTCGATGTCAAGCCACCATCTAATCACAGAATTTAAGCGACGACGATCAAATGATTGTATCCCTGAAGAAAATGAAGAAAGCATTTTGTCTTTTGATTATTGATTTAAATATTCTAGAAAGTTATAAAAAAAGCATTACAGTGCAACTAACTTTTTTAAACTTTAAAATCATGCTTCTAGTTTAATTATGGCATGAACATATGGGCGGGATTGCAAATCCCGCCCAGCACTATGAATTAAATATTTACCCAATTTGCTCGAGGCGCTGGGCGGAATTTGTAATTCCGCCTTAACTATTCATGCAAAATTAAAAATCATGCTTCTGCTAAAGCTATAGCATGAACATATAGGCGGGATTGCAAATCCCGCCCAGCACTGAAATGATTATAGAATTTAAACATGTTAAAAAATTTCCTTTCAAATAAAATGTGGGGTGGAAGATTTGAAGAAAAGCCTTCCAACTTAATGCAAGAAATTAATCAATCGATTTCTTTTGATCAGAAGCTTTATAAACAAGACATCCAAGGCTCGATTGCTCACGCAAAAATGCTTGCAAAAATTGGCATTTTAAACGCTGATGAAGCAAAACAAATTGTTGCGGGGCTTAATCAAATCAAGGAAGAAATCGAATCAGGAAAGTTTGAATTTAAAATCGAGCTGGAAGATATTCACATGAACATCGAATCTCGTCTGTTTGAAATTATTGGCGAGCCCGCAGGAAAGCTTCACACTGCAAGATCGCGCAATGATCAAGTTGCGCTAGATTTTCGTTTATTTGTGCGCGATGAAGTTGATGAAATCAAAAAACTGCTCTTAACTTTACAAAAAACACTAGTCAAAAAAGCCGAAGAAAACATCACAGTTATCATGCCTGGATTCACTCACCTGCAAGTTGGCCAGCCTGTGCTTTTTTCTCATCATTTGATGGCTTATTTTGAAATGTTTAAACGTGACATTTCACGTCTTGATGATTTAAGAAATCGCATGAATGAATGCCCGCTTGGTGCTGGCGCTTTGGCTGGAACGTCCTTTCCAATTGATCGCGAAATGGTTGCAGAGGAATTAGGTTTTAAAAAACCAACTGCCAATTCAATGGATTCAGTTTCAGATCGCGATTTTGCAATTGAATTTTTATTTTGTTTGTCTCTTACAAGCACACACCTTTCAAGGTTTGCCGAAGAAATTGTGATTTGGATGTCAAAAGGTTTTGAGTTCATCAAATTGTCTGATGCCTTCACTTCTGGAAGCTCGATGATGCCACAAAAAAGAAACCCTGATGCTGCTGAATTAGTTCGCGGCAAATCTGGCCGCATTTTCGGCGCATTATTTTCACTTTTAACTGTCATAAAAGGCCTTACTCTCACTTATTCCAAAGACATGCAAGAAGATAAAGAACCCGTTTTTGATGCAACAAAAAACATTAAAATCTGCATTGAGGCGATGAGCGGCATGATTTCTGACATGAAAGTTAATCAAGAAAAAATGTTAAAAATGGCGCAAAGTGGCTATTCCACAGCAACTGACCTTGCTGATTGGCTGGCAAAAAACCTAAAAATTCCATTCCGCAAAGCCCATCACATCACTGGACAAATCGTTAAACTCGCTGAAGAAAAAAACATTGAGCTGCACGAGCTTTCTTTAAGCGAAATGCAAAAAATTGCACCAGAAATTAATGATAAAATTTTTGAAGTTTTAACTGTAGAAAATTCAGTTGCAAGCCGTGTTTCCATTGGCGGAACCTCAGCAAAAAAAGTTTTGGAAGCAATTAATCAAGCAAAAAAATCTCTATGAAACGTCTTTTATTTCTGCTTACAGTCATAGCTTTATTAACAATTTATCTGCTGACCAGCTGCGGCCGAAAAGGCCCCCTCGAACACCTTCCCGACGAAAAACGCCCGAAATTTGATAAAGTGATTGATGAAAATTAAAAATGCTAAAGCATTTTGAGCTTTATTGTGGTGATTAACTCGATGTCACGTCAGAGCTTGTCGAAGGGTGATGGCAGAATGCCCTATTACACCACCCTTCGACAAGCTCTGACGTGACATCGAGTTTTTTTGTGATTAGAAACCTCTCAAAATCCTAATTTTCTTGACTTTAAAGCTATTTTTAGTCTATAAATGAAACAATCAATCATAAATCTTTTTCTATAATCTCTTTTTCTTGCACTGAACTTTGCGGAATTGAAAACGAGTTTTTATCTTAACAATTATCGATTTTAAATATGTCAAGACCTACAATACACTTTGGTGCAGCGCTTCCTGATATTGAAACCCTAGGATATCATCCCAATCCTACTCCAATACTTACTGATGTTACGTTTACATCACCTCTTGGAATGCCAGGAGTAGCTATAGGTGATGACTGTCAACCTGCAAGGTTTTATAATCCTTCTGTTTGTCACGAAACATTAACTAAATTTCAAGAAGATGGGGTTAAAAAGCTTTGGCCAGCAAGTCTTATTAATTTCTCTGGTGAAATCCCAACAAAAGAAAATGCAGAAGTTATTGCTGGAGAGCTTGTTTCTCAAGAAGTTGATGCATTCGCTTTTTTCGAAATGATTAGACAAAATGCTATTGGTTCAATTGTAAATGTGGCTACAAAACTCTCAAGAGAGCACTATGAAGTTTTGGGTGAAAGCCGTGATTTTACTAAAGCTGGTCAAACCATCAATGTTAGATCGGAAGAAATTACAGCCGCAAGTCTTGGAATTACCCTTTCTGAATATTGGCAAGATGCTCTGAAAGTAAAAAAATATATTGTAAAATATCCAACTGGAGAGGAAAAAATACTACACCATTTTTTTGTTGATAATGAAGCAAAAGCAAAAGATCCAGTCGCAGTTCAAAAAATAATGGAGATATCTGGAAAACCTGATACACCAGAAAACAGAATAGAAGCCTTGAAAATTGCACTTGAATTTGTAGAACACATAAGAAATTTTCAAGCAGCTCTTGGCATCTTAGATAGTACAGAAGCTAAATCTTATGTTCACTGTGAAGCTGGAAGCGATAGAACTGGAACTTATATAATTCTAAACTATCTTCTTTCTCAGGCTGAAAAAGTTAACAAAGATGATCTTACAACGAATCTAATAAGAGGCTCCCTCGATATTGTTAAAATAGCAAAATTTATTGCAAACTCCTCGTATTTAGCAGCTGCAACAGCAATGGTTGACGTAAAATTAACTGGAGATAGAAGAGGACGTAATGATGCTATTGGAAGTGGGAATATCGCAAAAAATGATTTTTTGAATATTTTTTCTGAAGTTTTACGTCAAGTTGCTCTTCAAGCAACTGATAGAACATTTAGTACAGAAGCATCCACTGAAGCAAGTGTTGCAACTGGCGGTGGCCATGGTGTTGGCATAGCTTACCCTGTTGCAACATCTGGTGCGATGGCTGACGCAGGCTCAGGTGCTGGTGCTAGTTCAACTGCAAGAACTACAGCTGCAGTCGCAGCTGCTTCCGCTGCTCCGACTGAACATGCTCAAAATATCACAAAAAAAGATTTATTAAATTATATTTACACCAATTTTGTTAATATCGTAAATAATCAAGTACTTTTCAAACTTAAAGAACCAATCTCAGAAAAAGATATAACACCTTTTTCTAATAAACTAACACGGAATAATATAGATAATGCTATTGTTTTAAATAAAACTGTACTTTCTTTTAAGCTAGTTGATACAGCACGTGTAAGTTTAGAAAATATTGCATTAATGTTTTTTTATAGTTTTTTATCTCATAAGTTTACCATAAAAGAAACCAATGTTGTTGCATCTTCTGGATCTTCCACTTCAACACCGCCAGCTGCTAGTAATACATCAGCCGCTTCCGCTGCCACACATCCAGCTTCTGCCGCTCCAACTGCAGGACCAACTACGGATACTGTTACCACCACTAGTACATCGGTTGCTTCCGCCGCAGCTCCTACAATTCTGATGGTTGCTGCAGCAGCGTCTGCCGCTCCAACCGCAAGATCAACTACGGATACTGTTACCACCACTAGTACATCGGTTGCTTCCGCCACAGCTCCTACAATTCCGATGGTTGCTGCAGCAGCGTCTGCTGCTGGTGCTGGATCTGGTGGAAGTGCTGTTGTTGATACCACTACAGAAAAAGTTAGAATAGTAACAGAATTTATTCAGAATTTAAAACGTTTAGGAATTAAAAACTTAGTTTTAGATTTTGATTATACAATTTTGAATGTTCATGCCACTAGTAAAAAAGGGTTTAGTCGATCACAACCTATTGCAAAAAACCCACCATATGATGACAACGATGAAGTTTTCAGACTTTTACAACATACTGCAAAAGACATAAGAAGCTGGGTAAATGACATTGAGCTTCTTAGTCTTTTACTCAAGAAGTCAAAAGAACAAGGAATACAAAACCATATCAGAACAAAAGCCAACGCAGAAAACGTTATAAATATTTTAAACGCAATAGATCAAAATTTATGTAAGGAATTCGAAACTATAGAATCTATTCCAAAGACTAGTGTAAAAGTTAATCACCTTCCAGCAGATGGAACTTCATTCTTAATTGATGATGATTTAGCAGAAACTTGGCATCTTGTAAATCAATCAGCTTCAGGAGAACCAGCTTCAAATGAAGATAGAGGGTTATATAAACTTCCATCATGTGATTGTTATTTTGCTGTAGGTGGTTTATGTAACAGACCTCAAGGAACAGGAGGGCTAAAGCTTGAGCACATAGTAGAAATGAACCAATTTATTATGCAACGATTAACAGAAATTCCTGCCGCTGAAATTTCTGGCGTAGCATCTGGCGGTGGACATGGTGTTGGCATAGCTAATCCTGCTGCAACAGCTAGTGCAATGCCTGGCGCAGTGTCAGGCGCTAGTGCTGATTCATCCGCAACACCAGATACTACACTTAAAAATATAACAATAGAAAATCTTAAGGCAGAATTAATATCAAAAGGGGTTTTGAATGACGATGTTACAAAATTTTCAATAAATCTACCAGAAAAAGATCCAAGGATATTATTTAATCTTTTGACCGAAAGAGGTATCGGTTCTGATATCATTGCTATGTGGAATAAAATCGTAATTGAAAAATCCATAGCCGATACAAAAATTAGAGAAATTGTTACTTTATATCATCAAGCCTATTTGCAGGGTAGTTATACTTTAACTGATTCCATAAC
>CAZOKU010000061.1:0-5213 GCA_964580715.1 uncultured Rhizobium sp.
GACTCGAACATGCGCTCACGGTTTAGGAAACCGATGCTCTATCCCCTGAGCTACGAGGGCAGTAAATAAAAATTATTATTGAAGATGAAACCGCTTTCATCTTCAATAATTCAAAATAAAAAAGCTAAAAACACGAAGTGTTTTTAATGAAATCTGCTTGCGCTTGCGGTTTAGGAAACCGATGCTCTATCGCTTAAGCTACGAGGGCAGTAAATAAAAATTATTATATGTTCTCGGCACTGGGCGGAATTGCAAATTCCGCCCAGCAACTAGCTGACAACTTTGATACCTCCAAAGCAAGATTTTCTAAAGTTTACCACCAATATAAAAATATTCAAACCCTTGTTTTTGCACTTCCCTAGCATTTAGCATATTACGAAGATCAACGATTTTTGGTGATTTTAGGGCGGTTTTCAGTCTTTTTAGATCAACAGTTGCATAATCTTTCCATTCTGTTGCAATAACCAGCAAATCAGCGTCTTTAGCGGCTTCATAAAGGTCTTGATGGAACTCTATATTTTGAAAATCTTGCAACTCAAACTGAGCATTTTCTATTGCCTGTGGATCATGGGCATGAATTTTTGCCTGTTTTTTAGATAATTCCTTGATAATCGTAATTGCAGGGCTATAGCGAATGTCGTCGGTGTTAGACTTAAAGGCCAGACCCAAAAAAGCAATTTTGCTATCTTTAACCTTGCCACCCAAAGCAGTTGTAATTTTATCAACCATTTTGAGCATTCTTTTTTTATTTGAAACCACCACCGAATTAACCAAAGACAAATCAATCTGATTTTTTTCGGCAATATTTAAAATCGCCATAATATCTTTTGGAAAGCACGATCCTCCAAAGCCCGGGCCTGGATTTAAAAATTTGTCGCCAATTCTTTTATCCAAACCCATGGCGTGAGAAATTTGCTTGATGTCAGCCCCAAGCTTCTCGCATAAATCAGCCATTTCATTGATGAAAGAAATTTTAGTCGCAAGAAAAGAATTAGAAGCATATTTAATCACTTCAGCCGTGATTACGTCAGTATGAACAATTTTTTCTTGCGGAAAATATTGATAAATTTCATCTAAAATTTTTTGTGATTTTAAATCATCGGATCCAAGAACAATGCGGTCTGGATTCATAAAATCAAATATTGCACAACCTTCACGTAAAAATTCTGGATTTGATGCAACTAGAAAATTTAACTCAGGATTTGATTCTTTTAATAATTTTTTAATTTTTTCACCCGTTCCTGCAGGAACAGTGGATTTAGTCACAATTAATTTTTCATCAGAAGAATTTTTTGCAATTTCCTTTACGGATGCAAGCACCGCCGAAAGATCCGCACTGCCATCCTCATCTTGCGGCGTTCCCACAGCAATAAAAACCGCTTTAGAATCTTTTAAAGCTTGCTTTAAATCAGTGGTAAAGGAAATTTTTTTAGCGACAACCACTTCCTGTAAAAGCTCTTTCAAACCTGGTTCAAAAATTGGAATTTCACCAGAATTTAATTTATTTATTTTTTCAACAACACGGTCAACACAAAAAACTTCATGGCCAATTTTTGCCAAGCAAATTCCTGACACTAAACCAACATATCCGCTGCCAATTATTGTAATTTTCATTTTAAATTCTTAATTAAATTTTGTTCCAATTCTTTTACATCAACCAAGATATCCGCTAAATGAACAGTTCTGTCATTAGATTTTTTGCAATCAAGACGATAATATGGGATTTTCATCTTTTCACACATGATGGCAAAGCAGGTTTTGTCCCATTTCTCATTGACTAGTTCAAACAAAAACTTTGCTTCATTGGCAAACATTAAGTTGGTAATTCCAGCTCCATGCGGTGCAACAACATATTTAGCATGATAAGAAATGGAAACTTGCTCTAGGAAAGAAAAATTTTCCATATAAACCGTTTTAAAACCATATTTCTCAAGCATTGTCACCAATTCTTGTTCATTTGCAACTTTGCGAGCTGTGTCTTTTTTCGGGTCAGATCTGCTGATATAAATTCTTTCGCCAAAATTAATTTCTAACTCGTTTTTATAGTAAGAAGTTACGGCTTTCGCCACTTGGTGAAATTGTAAGAAATCGTAATATCCTTGATCGTGAATGCTAATGCAAGGAATAAAAGCAAGATTTTTAACTTTTAACTTACTTTTTCCTGCAATTGTAACAATATTTTTGCGGTCAAAACCAAAAGCAGTAAGAATTTTTACCATAAAATTTATTTTTAAGTAAGCTTTTGGTAAAACTAAAATTGCATCTGGAAATTGTTTTTTTAAAAGTAATAATTTAGTTGAAGCCTCCCACAGCCAATGGCAATAGTTTTTTGACCATTCGTCAGTTGCTAAAATGTGAGTTTTATTTGAAAATGAAAATCGCGTAAAAAAATATTTGAGGCGAAATTTAAAAGAACAATATTTTTCATAGCAAACTTCTGTAACACAAGAATCGCGTAAAACCTTGCCTTTCTTGATGATAACGCCGTTATTGGTTACTGTAACATTTTGTAATTTTTGGATAGAAAATTTATTCATCATTTAAATTACCTGCTTGAAATATGAAATTGTTTTAGCCAAACCTTGTTCTAATTCAACTTTTGGCGAAAAATCAATTAGTTTTTTTGCCTTATCAATCAAAGGTTGGCGTTGCAAAGGATCATTTTGCGGCAAAGCTTTAAAAACTATTTTCGATTTTGAATTAGTTAATTTCAAAATTTTTTCTGCTAATTCTAACATGGTAAACTCGGTGGGATTGCCGAGATTTATTGGCCCCTTGGCGTTAGTTGGCTCATTCATAAAAGAAATAATGCCAGAAATTAAATCATCCACATAACAAAAAGAACGAGTTTGCTCTCCATCGCCATAAACCGTGATGTCCTCACCTTTTAAGGCCTGCACAATAAAATTAGAAACCACTCTGCCGTCATTGATTGACATGCGCGGACCGTAGGTGTTGAAAATACGAATAATTTTTATTTGCACGGAGTATTGCTGGCTGTAGTCATTAAACAAAGTTTCCGCCACACGCTTTCCTTCGTCATAACAAGAGCGCAGCCCCATGGTGTTGACATTGCCAAAATATTCTTCTGCTTGCGGATGAACCAAAGGATCACCATAAACTTCCGAAGTTGAAGCTTGAATAATTTTTGCATTCACGTTGCGCGCAAGCTCAAGCATGTTGATGGCGCCCATTACACAAGTTTTTGTGGTATGTACAGGATTATGTTGATAGTGGATTGGAGAAGCTGGGCAAGCAAAATTATAGATTTCATCAACTTCTAAGTGAATTGGCTGAGTAACATCATGTCTGATTGCTTCAAATCTGTGGTTGGCAAAAAGATGCTCAATATTTTTTTTGCTTCCTGAAAAATAATTATCCAGCGAGATCACCTCATTTCCAGATTCAAGTAATTTTTCACACAAGAAAGATCCTAGAAAGCCAGCACCTCCCGTCACTAATATTCTTTTCATTTAAATGGAATAAAAATTGTTACACGCAATCCGCCAAGAGGGCTGTCAGAAAGTTTGATTCTTCCGCCATGTGAAGTAATTGCATTCATCGCAATTGCCAAACCAAGTCCAGACCCGCCTGTCAAAGATTTTTTATCAAGGTTTCGTGAATTGTCAATCCGATAAAACGGCTTAAACACATTATCACGCTCACCAGCAGGAATGCCAGGACCATCATCGTCAAGAACAATCATTAAATTATTTTCTGATGAAGATGCTGTAAGCTCAACGTTTTTGCCATAATTAAAAGCGTTATCAATTAAATTAATCAAAGCTCTTTTAAGCGCAATTTTTCTGACCGACATTTCTAGATCATCTGCAATTAAAAGCGCACTTTTGATATATTTATTCATCTTAGCGTAATAATTTATCACTTTGCTGCGCAAAAATTCTTTAATTATCACTGGGCTGGTTTTTTCTTGATCATCAAAACGCGCAAAGTCAAGATATTCATTGACCAGCTTCTCCATGTCATTAATGTCATATTTTAAATCTTCTACAGCCTGAGACTCTCCCATCATTTCTAGCTGTAATTTCATGCGAGTTAACGGCGTTCTTAAATCATGTGACACCGCTGAAAGCATGTCAGTTCGCTGTGAAATTTGACGCATCACTCTTTCTTTCATTTTTATAAAAGAAATTGCAAGAGAACGAATTTCTTTTGACCCACCGGGGCGAAAACCCACAGCATCTTGGCCTCGACCAAACTTTTCTGCGGCAACAGTAAGATCACGTATTGATCGAATTTGATTGCGTAAGAAAATAATTGAGATGAGGGAAGTTATTAACGCGGTTAAAACCATCCAAAATGTAAAAACATAAGCGCTAGAGCTGGTGATACGCTTGATTGGAACATCAAATGATAAAAGCCCCTGAACTGTCTGAATTTTTACGATTATATAACCATCATTTTCTGGATTTTCATAAATTTCATAAGGCGTAAGCTGATGATCAGTCAGTTCTGATTTAAAGCGGTTGTAAGGGTCAACCAGCGGGCTGATATATTCATAAATCTTGCTTTTTTTCCATTCAGAATCACCAATTTTTGATTTTCTTTTTAATTTTCTTCTTTCTTCAAAGGAAAAATCAAGATCAACACTTCTAGAAAAATCATATAGCACCTTTTGATAACTGGGGTCACTCAAAGTTTTTTTTACAAATTGCATCTCGCTAATCACGTTGCGAGCCATGTGTTTGCTGATCACATCAAGGTGAGTATAGTAAAACACATAAATTGAAACCAGCTGCACAATCAAGATTGGAAGCACAATAATCAATAAAAATCGACCATAAAGTGACCGCGGAATAATTTTTTTTAACCAATTCATGTGTGAGATACTTGTATTTTTTTTTAAAATTAATAACATTCGCAAAATCTTAATTTACAAATTGTTTATTTAGAATGGCCGACAATAAAATTTCTGCAAAAAATATCAATTTATTCTACGGTCAAAAACAAGCCTTATTTGACATTAATTTAAATTTTAAATCAAATAGTGTCACCGCTTTAATTGGCCCTTCAGGCTGTGGAAAATCTTCTTTCTTGCGCTGTATTAATCGCATGAATGACACGATTATCGGTTGCAAAATCGAAGGCGAAATCAAAATCGATGGCGCAGACATCTATCAAGACAATCTTGATCTAGTTCTTTTAAGAGCGCAGGTTGGCATGGTTTTTCAAAAACCAAATCCATTTCCAAA
>CAZOKU010000062.1:0-4731 GCA_964580715.1 uncultured Rhizobium sp.
CCATCATATTCTCCCTTCAAAGAAAAATTAGAAAAATCAATTTTATCAGCAAAAAATTCCTTTAATTCAAAATCACCTTGAAAAGATTCTAATTTAAAATTTGCCGAATCCAATTTATGATCCACCACAGAAATTGCGCCTGAAGAATTAACCAAAGCATTAAAATTTTTCAACCCTGCAAAACTTTGATGAAAATTAGCGATCGAATTAAGAGCAAAATTTTCTAAAGAAAAATCACATTTCAAATCGAGCTCATCAAATAATTTGCAATTTAAACTAATTTTTGTGTCATTTTTATTATTCTCAAAGCTAATCACCCCTGTTGATTTTAGGTAAAGCGCATCAATTCCTGCATGTGTTATAATCTTAGAATTTTTAATTATAATCTCTTGATCAGGTTTTCCTTTAAGAATTATTTTCGCATTTTCAATTTCAAAATCAGCAAGTGGAAGTTTTTCCTCTTTTATTAAATTAAGAATCAGAGATAAATCATTTTCAGAACCCTGAGAATCTTCAACAGTTTTAGCAATAATAATTTTTGGATTAATCACCTTAACTTTTGATGGCTGAAACCTAAAAGATAAAAGGCTAAACAAAGAAAATTCACTTTCTATTTTCGGCAAAGTAAATTCCTGTTTTTTTCCTTCTGAATTTTCACTATAAAAAAATTTTAACTCTTCAACCGTAACTTTAAGAGTGAAGTAACGAGTAAAATTAACATAGGAATTCTTTATTACAGCATCTTCACCAAGTTTTTCTTTTAATCTTTGCTCAATTTTATTAGTTATATAAGGAAGTGATTTTGGACTGTAAGAAGCAAGAACAATTAAATAAAAAAGCACCAAAGAAAGTATGACCATAATTGACATACTAACTTTGGCAAAAGTGCTAACCTTTCTTTTTGAGGTTTTGGATTTTCTTGAATCCTCTCTATCTTCAGTGTTGTGGTGCTTGCGTTTTTTCAGCATTTCTTATCCCTAAAATGGCATTACGAAATAACTCGATAAGATGGAATGGTTAAAATTGCTGTATTTTCTTTGCCATCTACCACTTCAAAGCGACAGGCCTGTTTATCTAAAATTTTACTGATTTCTGATTCAATAATGTTTAAACGCAAATCAATTTTTTCTATTTTTGATTTGAGGCAAAAGATAATAACCATTTGATCTAAGTGATCAATAATTGTGCTTACAACAACCAAACCTTCTGGATCAGTTCTAAAAATTCCAGCAAAAATTTTACGCAACGCTTCAAGCAAAACCGTGCGGTCAGCTTTTATTTTTGACATTGAATAATCAATTGGAGGCTCTAAATCAATGCGACTTTTAAATTTATCACTTAATCCAGAAATAAACTCTTGCAGGAATTCAGTAATTAAGAAAATATCTTCCTCAGCATTTAATCGGTTTTCAATCACTGTTTCATCAAGCGAATTAGTGATTGCAGCCCTTAGTCTTGTGGCATTAATGTAAATTTTTTCAATATCTTCCAAATATCTGCGATGTGGCAAAGGACCATATGGCTCATGTCTTAAAGCGTCAGATGCTCCAGTGATAATGTCAAGATAAGCATAAAGTTGCGATGGCAAAATCACTGAAACTTGGCTTTTAAGATTAGTGATATCACGACGATGAGATTCCTGAACTTTAGAAGCATTAGCAGTTTTTTCTTTAACTTTTGCAATCATCAAATCAAAATCAATTGGTTTGATTAAATAATCATTTGCAGAAAGATTAACCCCTTTGATAACGTTATCTTTTTGTCCCAAAGCAGTTAAAAAAATGAATGGAACAGCGTTATTTCTAACATTTTTATTTTCACGAACCAGCTGCAGCAAGCCATATCCGTCAACTTCTGGCATCATAATGTCTGAAACAATCAAATCAGGTTTATTTTGAACAAAAGATTCAAACCCTCGCCTACCATTTTCAGCTTCAAAAACTTCGAAACCTTCGTCACGCAAGATTTCCGCAATGTTTTCACGAATTTCTTGCTCATCTTCGACACATAAAATTTTAACTTTTCTGTCTTCAGTCATAGATTTTTTATATTATTTTTGAACCTTCGAAATTTCTTAAAATTTCATTCAGTAAATCATCATTAACTTCAGCTTGTTTTGGTGCAACATAATTTTGCACTTGTTTTGCATCAATTATAACTTGTTGCAAATTTGGCAAAGCAGATAAATGACAAATTCTTGCAATTAGCATTTCAAAAGCAATTTTGCTGGATATTGAATAAGACACTTCAGCCAAACCTTTTAAAAACATTTGCCAAATTCTTGCAAGTGCCGATAAAGAAATTTTTGTTGCAATTTCATTAATTTTGTCTTGCTGGAATTTGGAATAACCATCCAGGTTATATCCCTTTACCAGTTTTGCCGAAGTAATTTTGTGAGTCACATCCATCAAATCTTGCAACAATTGAGTGATGTCAGAGGAATAACGATAAAATTCATTAAATCTTAAAAGCGACGTTGCAAAATCGCCATTTAAAAGGCTTTCCAGCAATTCAAGAATTTTAATTTTATCATTTAAACCCAGCATTTTTTCCACCAATTCAGCTGGTAAAAATTTCTCATGATTGTTATTTGCAAGCGCTTGATCAAGCAAGGAAAGCGAATCTCGCACTGATCCTTCCGACATTTTGGCAATTAACTCTAAAGCTTCTTTTTGTGCTTCAAGATTTTCTTTGTTTAACACATTTTGCAAGTGAGCAACAATTTCTTGTTCATCTAAACGCCTTAAATCAAAGCGCTGACAACGTGACAAAATTGTGATTGGAACTTTTCTAATTTCAGTAGTAGCAAAAATAAATTTCACATGAGCCGGGGGCTCTTCCAAAGTTTTTAGCAAAGCATTAAAGGCACTGTTGCTGAGCATGTGCACTTCATCAATGATATAAATTTTGTAAGCAGCCAAAACAGGTGCATAAGCAATCGAATCAATAATTTCACGAATGTCATCAACCCCAGTGCGGCTTGCTGCATCAATTTCAATAACATCTTGATGTTTTGATTGTGAAATTAGCCGACAATTGTCGCAAACATTGCAAGCTTGCGCGGTTTTTAAAGCTTCTGGACTAGTGCAGTTAAGAGTTTTAGCAATAATTCTTGCCGTAGTAGTTTTTCCAACCCCTCTAATTCCTGTAAGGATATAGGCGTGATGTAAGCGATTATTTTTTATAGCATTAGAAAGAGTGGTAACTAAAACTTCCTGCCCAACCAGCTGATCAAAAGCTTGTGGTCGATATTTTCTGGCTAAGACAAGATAAGAAGACATAGATTCAAGCGGAGTTTCAATAAAGAAGGAATAGTGCAACCCGGCTCAAACCAAATCTGAGCTGCTTTCTTTCGAATCTGACTCGCTAAAAAAGCGAACCGCCTGCACTATCCCAAAGACAATTCTGAACTAAAAGACTAATTATTCAAGAAGTTTTAAACTCACTCTTTATTTTTTAAGGACAAATCTGGCGCATTCTTGCATAGGCCTTGGCAACACCCTTCAAGGAATATTCATCAATCGCATAATTTCCATAAGCAGAATCACTTCTAGCTTTAAAAGTTTTTCCATTAAGCATAGTTTGAATAATGTTTATATCATCACGCTTGCTCTTTGCCCAAGCAATGTCTTTTTTAGCAAGTAAACGAAATTGGTTATTGTCGATAATCACAAAAACCATAGAATTAATTTTATAGTCATATCCGCTAAATAAACTAACTTCTTCAGTACGATTTTTTTCAAAACGGGTGATCATTAAATATGGCTTCTGGCGGCCGTTGTGATTGCTATCACTTTTTGCGGGGTTGGAAACTATATAGCATTTTTTTTCATCATTTTCATCTTGCAATTCATAAACTGTCCAGCCAAAAAATGCGCTATCAACAATTTGCGCGTTAGCTTCTAGCTGTGGCTTTCCAAGCAGAAAAATAGTTATGATGATGAATAAGAATTTGATAGAGATTTTCACTTAAAATGAATTAAAAAACTCGCATTAAAGCATGATCCAATGCAGAAATTAAACCTTGTTTTTCTGTTGAATCAACAAATATTTCTAAGTTTTTTAAAGCTAAATTTTTATAATCTAAAGCTTTATTTTTTGCCAAAGCTAAACCTTGATTTTTCTCAATTAAAGACAGAATTTTTGCGAAATCTTCTGGATTTTTTTCACTCAAAAACAAGTTTTTTTCAAATAACTCTTTAATATTTTTTCTGTCTTCCTTACTAGCATTTTGATAAGTTAAAATAATTGGCAAAGTTATTTTTCCTTCAAAAAAATCATTACCAACGTCTTTCCCTAGAACCTGTTCTTTTGCCGAATAATCAAGAATGTCATCAATGATTTGAAATAGCATGCCAAGATTTTTTCCAAATTCACGAAGAGCTTCAATTTCTTGCGCCGAAGCATCATTAATCAATGCCCCACACTCACATGCTGCAGAAAAAAGCACTGCAGTTTTGCCAAAAATAATTTCATAATATTTTGCTTCAGATAAATCAAAACTATTTGAATTTTCAAGCTGCAAAACCTCTCCATCAGCCATGATTGACGAAGTTTTAGAAAGCAAATCTAACACCGCAAGATTTTGGCTTTTAACCATCAGTTGAAAAGCAATCGAAAAAATAAAATCTCCAACCAGAATGCTGGCTTTATTGTCCCAAATGGCATTTGCGGTTTTTTTCCCCCTGCGAATTTCACTGGAATCAACTACATCGTCATGCAACAAGGTTG
>CAZOKU010000063.1:0-4554 GCA_964580715.1 uncultured Rhizobium sp.
GATCAATAGTTTTAATATCTCCACCCTCTTGCAATAAATAAGCTGACTCATTCATGTAAGGAAGCAAAATTCTATTAACCAAAAACCCTGCGACATCTTTCACCACAATTGGCGTTTTACCCATTTTTTTTGCCAATTTAACCACTGTAGCAACGGTTTTATCTGAAGTTTTTTCACCACGAATCACCTCAACTAAAGGCATGCGATTTACTGGATTAAAAAAATGCATACCAGCAAAACGTTCAGGATTTTCTAAGGCTTTCGCCATTTCTGAAATTGATAAAGAAGAAGTGTTTGAAACAATAATCGCATTTTTTGAGATTTGCTTTTCAGCTTCGGCAAAAATTTTCTTTTTAACTTCAATATTTTCCACCACCGCTTCCACCACAATTTCAGCTTGCGAAAATGCCACATAATCAAGCCCAGTGGTGATTTTGGCCATTTTCATGTTAACTTCTTCTGTGGTTAATTTGCGAATTTTTTTAAGCTGATTAAAAATTTTTAAAACTTGATTATAACCAAGCGCAATCGCATTT
This sequence comes from uncultured Rhizobium sp., assembly GCA_964580715.1. Lineage (GTDB taxonomy): Bacteria > Pseudomonadota > Alphaproteobacteria > Rickettsiales > UBA1997 > UBA2645. Next base: position 537 of record CAZOKU010000063.1, read on the forward strand.
TGCGTAATGTCTTTGATGCGAATGTTGATGTTAGAATTAGCAAAAAGCCATGCAATTCCGCCACCCATCACACCAGCGCCGATTAATGCGGCATTTCTTATTTCAGGCAAATTTTCTTCAAAATTTTCAACACCTTTATCTTTTTTTAAATCTTCACTGGTGAAAAATATTTCAATTAAATTTTTTGAAATATTGCCCACCACCAGCTCACAAAAGGCTTTTAATTCGGTTTTATAGCCACGATTAGCATAAGTCATGCCATAAGTACGTTTGATAACTTCTAAGGCATAAAACGGCGCTGGATATTGGCCCTTAGTTTTTTCATATAAATTTTTTTGCGCAAAATAAAAAATTAAGAATTTACCAAAAAGCAAAGTTTCTTTGACAAAACGCTTGCTGCGCGCGGTTTTTCTTGAGATTTGATAGTGATTAGCTTCTTTATTTTTTATAATTTCTGTTACGAAATGTCCTAATTTTTCTTCTAAAAACTCTTCGCGAATTATGTCATCAACCAAACCAATTTTAAACGCCTTATTTGCATCAATTGCTTTGCCGCTTAAAATCATTTCTAAAGATTTTTGTAAACCAACTAATTTAGGCAGGCGTTGAGTTCCGCCAAAACCGGGAATGATTCCAAGATTCACTTCTGGAAGCCCAAGAACAGTTTTAGAATTTACAACTGCAACCCTATATTGACAAGCAAGAGCAAGTTCTAAACCGCCACCCAAACATGCGCCATTAATCACTGCTACTGTTGGAATTTTCAATTCTGCAATTTTAGTGATGATTTCTTGACCGCGCGAAACTTTTTGCATCGCTTCTTCTGGCTTGTTGATTTCCTTGATTTCGTTAATGTCAGCCCCAGCAATAAAAATGTCTTTTTTGCTGCTGGTGATCAGCAAAACCCGAATTGCTTTATTGCCATCAATCACATTCAGAGCTTTTTCCAGCTCGCTTAAAACCGGCGCAGAAAGCTTGTTAACTTTTTCATTTGGCAAATCAAAATTTAAAACTGCCGCACCGTTTTTATCAATAGTTAAGGAAAGAGCGTTATTCATAGTGTGAATTATTTAATGTGCTAAAAATTTCTCAATTTCTAAAGCCGCCATACAGCCGCTTCCAGCTGCAGTGACTGCTTGACGATAAATTTTATCTTGAATGTCACCAGCTGCATAAACGCCAGCAATGTTTGTGGCAGTTGAATTTGGCTTGGTTAAAATGTAACCTTCAGAGTCAATTTCTAAACCAGTGTTTTTAAAAATATCAGAATTTGGCTTGTGACCAATTGCGATAAAAATTCCGTCAATTTTCATTTCAGAAATTTTTCCATCAACCACATTTTTTATTTTTGCCCCAGTCACTGTTTTTGGGCTTTCGCTGCCTAAAACTTCTTCCAAAGCAGAATTCCAAATTACAGAAATTTTTTCATTTTTAAACAAACGCTCTTGCAGAATTTTTTCTGCTTTAAATTTGTCTTTACGATGAATGACATAAACTTTTTTTGCATGATTGGTTAAATATAAAGCCTCTTCAACCGCGCTGTTTCCGCCGCCAACCACAATCACTTCTTTGTTTTTAAAGAAAAATCCATCACAAGTTGCACAACCAGAAACGCCAAAACCTTGAAATTTTTTCTCAGATTCAAGCCCCAGCCATTTTGCCTGTGCGCCTGTTGCAATCACCACGGTTTCCGCTTCAAAAACATCGCCAGATTCTGCAATTAATTTGAATGGTCTTTTTGAAAAATCAACTTCTGCAATATGATCATAAACCACTTTTGCCCCAACATGTTCCGCTTGTTTTTGCATTTGCTCCATCAGCCATGGCCCTTGAATTGCCTCAGCAAAACCTGGATAGTTTTCAACATCGGTAGTAATGGTTAATTGCCCACCTGGTTGCATTCCGTTAATTACAATCGGATTTAAATTAGCCCGCGCAGCATAAATTGCCGCTGTATAACCAGCTGGACCAGAACCAATAATTGCAACTTTTGTTTTGTAATTCATAAATTAATAATTTTTAAATCATTTTTTCATAACATTTTTTTCTACTAGTCCAAATGCTTCCTGTTTTTGCAAAACAATATTTTTAGGACTAGTAATAGCTTTAATTTCTTCTTCCGTAATTTGATTATCATCATCAAAATTTTCCTCTCTAAATAAAAACGGAGCTAAATCGTCATTAACTTTAATTTTTAACAAACGGCAAATTTCATTAGCACTCTCAACATAATCCGATGCTGCAGTATTAAATATTCTTGAAAAATCCTTAGGAAAAAGCTCAGCAATTTTGATTAATTGATCAATCTTATTTTCCACTACATATACTGAAGTAGCCCTGCAAAGTTTAGGAAAAACTTTTTCTTGATTCTTTTCGTTTAAATAGTGAACCAACTCATACAATCCACGATCAAGAGCATGCAAAATAAAATCACCTTCCATAAGATCAACAGTGGTTTGAACGCTCATATATTCAGGTATAATTTTTTTCATAATTCCGATATACCTATCTTCCAAAAATGACAATGGAGAATGCTGCAAAACACAAGAATACGCCATTTTTCTTGTATCTTCACACTCCTCTTTGCATGAATTGTTCTGAATTTTCTCAATTATTGTAAAACCTTCTTCATCTCTAACATATGGTAACTCTTTAGAATATTTCTTAAGAATCTTTATAAACACATCTATATCGAACAAAAATTCTTCAAAATCATTGGTGATTAAATTAAATAATTTCAATAGATCTGGCGACAATTTCACTCCTTTCCTTAAAACTTTAATTAGATAGCTTAAAACTATTTCAATAGTTTCACAGTTTCAAAAAATTACAATAAAAATTTAATTCATGAACATTCCACCATTAACATGCAGCGTTGTGCCTGTGATGTAAGACGCTTCTTCGCTTGCCAAGAATGCAACGCCGTTTGCAATGTCGGCAGAAGTTCCCATTTTTCCAGCAGGAATTTTGCTTAAAATTGCCGCTTTTTGTTGTTCAGTTAAAATTTCAGTCATTGGGCTTTCAATGAAGCCAGGCGCAACACAATTTATTGTAACGCCGCGGCTTGCAACTTCTTGCGCCATTGATTTTGACATTCCAATCATGCCCGCTTTTGAAGCGACATAATTTGCCTGACCTGGGTTTCCAGTAACTCCAACAACTGAAGCAATGTTGATGATTCTGCCCCATTTTCTGCGAATCATTTTTTTGATCGCATCACGGTTCAAAATGAAAGTTGATTTTAAATTCACATCAAGAACATGATCAAAATCTTCATTTTTCATGCGTAAAATTAGATTGTCTTTTGTAATTCCGGCATTACAGACCAAAATATCAATTTGACCCATGATTTCTTCAGCCTTTTCAATCAAAGCTTCAACTTGAGCAACATCTGACAAATTGCATGGCAAAATTTTGTGATCTCCGCCAATTTCTTTAACCAAATCGAGCAATTTTTCTTCTTTCGTTGAAGATAAAATTAATTTTGCCCCTTGTTTTGCAAGAGTTTTTGCAATTGCCGCGCCAATTCCGCCAGTTGCACCTGTTACTAAAGCGTTTTTTCCTGTAAGTTTAAACATAATTTATAATTGTTAATTTTTAGATTAATTAATTCATTTTACTTCTTATCATCAATAATTTCAATCAAACGATTCATTTTTTCGACATCTTTTTTGTTATATCCATCATTAACACTGTCCACAGGTTTTGCTAAAGCTGCTGCTGTAGGGTTGTTTTCTAATGATTTACTTTGATCAAGCACACTTTCATCACTTGGCTTAACTTTTTCTTCTACAGCGTTCACTTCATCAACAAGCTTGTCTAAGTCTGAATTTGGCATCATGGATTTTATTTCATGCACATTAAAGCTTTTTGCAAAAACCTCTAAAAACCTTTTTACCATTGGGTCTAAAGCATCTCCAGAAATTTTAATCAATTTATAACATTTTGCTTCTTTCAACCAAACTGGAGATTTTTCTTCCATCTTCTCCTTGCTGTCTAAGCCTTTACCCAACACCAT
>CAZOKU010000064.1:0-4479 GCA_964580715.1 uncultured Rhizobium sp.
GAGTGCGCGCCTGATAAGTGCGAGGTCGGTGGTTCAAGTCCACCCAGACCCACCATTTCAAATGATGTTTTTTGGCTTATCTTGCGATGCCAAACTGTTCTTTGATGATTCTTTCTTCCAATGAATGATTGGGGTCGAACAGAATTTTAAAACTGCTTGATCGATCTTCTAAAACCAAAACTTCCTTAACATTTTTAACCTCAATTGAATCAGCAGTTGCTGCAACTGGTCGTGATTCGAAATCTATAACTTCAAAACGGATTTTGCTGTTTGCAGGAAGAATAGCGCCATTCCATTTTCGAGGACGAAATGGGCTAATCGGAGTTAAAGCAAGAATTTCTGCACCAAAGGGGATGATTGGCCCGCCAGCTGATAAATTGTAAGCCGTGCTTCCAGCCGAAGTTGCAACTAAAATGCCATCCGCCATTAATTGTGAAATTCTTTCTTGTTGATTTACTTCCACTTTAATTTTAGCGGCTTGGCTTGATTGTCTTAGCAAAGAAACTTCATTGATTGCGATTAGTGTATGTTGTTGATTGTTAGCATCAATTGCGACCATTCTTAAAGGATGGACTGTTGATTCTCTAGCTTTTTCAATGTTTTTTAAAAGTTCAGTTTCAGAAAATGAATTCATTAAAAACCCAACAGTGCCACAATTTATGCCATAAATTGGCAAAGGTTTGTTTTCATATTCATGCAAAAGATGAAGCATTAAACCATCTCCGCCAACGGCAACAACTAGATCGATATTGGTGATGTTTTTATGATTAAGAGTGATGTCGATCAAACCATATTGCTTAACGAGCAAATCTTTCTTAGCAATTGCTTCTGGATTATTTTTAGCGGCTATAATTGCAATATTTTGATATTTCATACTAGGTTTTTGATAATTCATAAAGAGCGATTGCCGCTGCAACCGAGGCATTTAAGCTTTCAACATCATTGTTAATTTTGATTTTTGCCAAAATATCACAATTTTGTTTTACCAAATTTCTAATGCCATCGCCTTCAGAGCCAACAATAAGAGCGATGTTTTTATATCCTTTAACTTCGTCTATTGTTGTTTTAGCTTCTCCAGCAAGGCCGATGCACCAATAGCCAATTTTTTTTAGTTTTTCAATTAAATTGTTAAAGTTAGTAACAACTATCAAGTCAATTAAATCAATGGTTCCAGCGGATGCTTTAACTATTGTGGCATTTTCTTTTGGCGAATTATGTTCAGAGAAAATTACTTTTTTAATACCAAAGCTGCTGGCGCTTCTGATTATTGCACCAATATTTTGAGGATCAGACAATTGATCAAGCAACAGCAGGTTTGGTAAATCTTCTTTATTTTCAATTGCGTAAAGTTCTTCTAACAATTGATTTTGGTCGAGCAATGGCAGTTTAGAGCAGTGCAGGGCAATGCCTTGATGAATTGCATGGGGGCCAACTTTTGCTTCAATTTGATTGTTGTCGGCGATTTTTATTAAAGATTTTAAAGAGAAAAGATTTTGTTTTTGGAGGAAATTTTCTAGTTCAGCGAGAGAATTTTTGGAAACGAGAATTTCAGAAATTTTGCGACGTTTTTTTTGAAGGGCAGTGAAAACAGGGTGTTTTCCATAAAGCCAGACTTGGTGTGACTGGCTTTGGTTGGCAAAGTTTCTATCAGGATTTCTTTTGTTTGGAGTTTTTTTCATTAGTTTTCTTTTTATCTTTTTTACCTTTGTCACTGCTTTTTTTGTCTGATTTAGTGTCTTTTTTTGTTTCTTTAGCCGCTGGTTTGGTTTCTTTAACTTCAGATTTCACTTCTTTAGTTTCAGAAACTTCCTTTTTTTCTTCGGTTTCAGCTGTTTTGCTGGTTAAAAGATCATCTTCAGCAACAGGTTCTTTGGCTTGAACTTCTTGTTGTTCAGCAGAAGGGCTGTTAAGCTCTTCTGGTGCTTGAGTTGAGTCATCTTGCAACTGTGGTTTCTCCATATCTTCTTGATTTTTAGAAGATTCTTTGGAAACGATAGTTACTGATGCATTTTTAATGATTTCAGAATTGATTTCATTGATTTTATCTTGAATTAATTGATCGCGAATGCCTTCTTTAACTGATTCGAAAGTTGGCATAGTAGCGCTTTTAACATCGGTGATTTTTACAATGTGCCAACCAAATTTTGAATGAATTGGTTCAGAAACTTCATCTTTTTTCAAAGTTGTTGCAGCTTCGGCAATTTCTTTAGTTAAATCATCTTCGATGATATATCCAAGCTCGCCACCTTTGCTAGCACTGCTTTGATCGATGGAATATTTTTTTGCTAAATCAGCAAATTTAGCGCCTTTTTTGTCTTTTAACTCTTTAAGAACTTTTTCAGCTTCATCTTTAGTTTTAAGAACTATGTGAGAAACTGCATATTCTTTTTTACCAACAACTTGATTGCTTAATTCAGCATATTTGTCGCTAATTGCTTGCTCAGTGATTTCTTCTTTGATTATTGAGTCAATGTAAGCCTGACGCATGATTTTATTGGTGTTATTTTCGATTTTTCTTTTGGTTTGAATGCTGTTTGCAATTTCTGATCTTTTGGCTTTTTTAGTGATTTCTCTTTCAAGATAAATTTCTTTTACCAAAACTTCTAAAACTTCTTCTGGTAAAGTTGAAATGTCTGGAACCTTTATTTCAGAGCTTTGACCATCAAAAACATCGCGTAATTTTTCTTCGATTTCTGATTTGAAAACTTTTTGTCCATTGATTTTGGCAATTACAACATCATCTTTTTTGTTAATCATAAAATGTGCGGCAGCAAAAACAACAGCAACTGCAAGTGTTACTAGGATGAATATTTTAGTTGAATTTCTTTTTTTAGTATAGCGTTTCATAATTTAAAATTTGGAATTACAAATTTTGGAAAAATTTGATAATTATTGCAAATCGTTTCCAGCTTTGATTTGTCTGCGATTTGGTTATATTTAATATCAAGAGAATTAGCAAGAATTCCGCCGGTGATCAGAACATTGTCGATACCAAAGTCTGATGCGCCTTTAATATCGGTTTCTAGACCATCTCCGATTGCTAACATCTTTGAAAGATTATCTATATTAAAGAGCTCACAAATTATTTTGTAAACTAAAAAAAACGGTTTTCCATAATAAAAAACTGTTCCGCCTAGTTCTTCGAATTTTTTTGCTAAAGCTCCAGCGCAAATCATCTCATGACCATTTTGTTTTACCACAATTAAATCTGGGTTAACGCAGATCATAGGAAGATTATGTTGCTTTGCAGAGAGCGCTTGTGGCAATTTTTCTTCTAACACCGAATTATCATGATCAAAGCCAGTGGTTATTGCAAAATGTGCCTCGGCAACATTCTCAACTCTTTTATAAGCAAGACCTTCGAGTAAGTCCATATCTTTTTTTGGTCCAATATAAAAATAATTTTGGCCAAATTTGTTAAAATTATTGTTTTGATTTTTTTTAAGATCAAGGAAAGTCGCCTCGCCAGAGGTTATGATGCCGTTATAGAGATCGCTTGTGATGCCAAATTTTTGTAATATTTCGGCAACTTTAAAGGCGCGTCGAGGGGCATTTGATAAAAAAATAACTTTTTTATTTTTGTTATGTAAAAATTTTATTGCCTCAACAACCCCCGGATAAGCATTGCTTCCGTCGTGAATGACGCCCCAAATGTCAAGAAGAAAATAATCGTAAGATTCGACAATATCTTTTATACCATCTTTAAAAATCATAGAAACTGGTGTTTTAATTGGTTAGTGATGAAGCAACTCGGGTAACTTTAAAAAAGAAAGATTTTTTATATTTCATTTTGACTGAATCACCAAGGCGGATAGCGTTTTCTTGATTTTTATCATCAATTTTAACCCAGCAAGTTTTAGGATCTATTTTGTCGGTGATAACTCCGGTTGTTATAATCCGTCTTTCAACTTCGCTTTCTTGAGTGATTGGGTTTTCAGTTTCATATTGTCCGATAACCTCAAATTTGTCTCCTTGTTTAATTCCATCTAATGATCCAAGAGAAATTTTAAAAATTGCGTTATTTTTATAAACTCTTTTTTCTAAGATATAGCCTTTTTTGGCGAAAGAATTTTTTAAATCAATCGCGATGCTGTTGATGGCATCTTCCCCAGTTTTTCTGACTAAAGAATCGTCACTGGAAACTCCTTTAACTTTTTCGCCGCCAATTTGAATTCCGCCAAAGTCTAAGCCGCCATTTTGTTGCACATCTTCACTGCGGCTTTTTTTGCTGGAGAATTGGATAACATCAACAACTGCAAGTGAAGGAAGTTCGTAAATTTTTAAAATTCCTGAAACGTCAGAAGAATAAGTATATTTCGGAGGAATTGAAATTATGCGGCCGCTTTTTGGTTCAACAAAGGTGGTGCCGCTGGAATATTTGCTGTTAAATCCAGCATTTTAAACAGAGCCAGAAACTGCATAAAATGCGACTTGGGGGCCTTTATAAGAACCAGTTTTATTCATTTCAGCAAGTGCAAT
>CAZOKU010000065.1:0-4228 GCA_964580715.1 uncultured Rhizobium sp.
AGGAGTAGCCGCACCTTCAGCAGCGCCAGCAACTGCACCAGCAGCAGCTTCATCTTCAGATTTACCGCGACCAATAACACTGGCAATCAAGAAATTGTCTTTTTTAAACAATTTAACTCCAGCACCAAGCTTTAAATTATTAGCTCTAACTTTATGACCAACATGCAGTGAACCAACATCAACTTCAATTTGGTCAGGAATTGATTTTTCACTTTCGCATAAAACTTCCACACGACGTAAAACCACGTGCAAGAAACCACCTTTTTTCAAACCTGGTGATTTTTCTTGGTTAATAAATTTTAATTTTGGTTTTGCACGAATCTCTTTCGCAGCAGAACAATCCATAAAATCAATGTGAACCGGACGATCAGAAACTGGATCAAGCTCAATTTTGTGAGCAATAACTTTAATTTTTTTACCAGCAAGTTCAAGCTCAACTGCAGATGTTAATAAAGCACCTTTTTGATATTCTTGCTCTAATTCTCTTCCTTCAAGGCTAAGGTTGATATTGCCTTTTTCTGAATAAATTATAGCAGGAATACGGCCTGCTCTTTTAATTTTTTTAGCTTCAGATGAGCCAAGCTTTTCTCTTTTTTCTGCCTTTAATATAACTTTTGAAACAACAGACATAAAACTCCCAATTGAAATATATTGAAATTATTAAAAATCGACCAAACTAATGTTGGCAAGATAAGAAATACTATTCGGGTTAAATCGAAACGAGGCAAGATAAGCAAAAAAAGCAAAATATCAAGCTTTTTCTACAGCTAAAACCGCACCCAACACTTCTTCAACATGACCATTAACCTTAACCGACCGCCAGATTCTAGCGATCCTACCGAATTTATCAATTAAAAATGTGCTTCGATCAATGCCCATATATTTTTTGCCAAACATTGATTTTTGCTTAATAACTTCATATTGCTGACAAACTTCAGAATCTTTGTCTGTCAATAAATTAAAGTTAAGATCATATTTTTCGATAAATTTACAGTGACTAGCTGTGCTGTCTTTAGAAACTCCGAGAACTACCGTGTTTAATTTTGCAAAATCTTCCACTTTTTTAGAAAAATCTTGCGCTTCAATAGTGCATCCTGGAGTGTCGTCTTTAGGGTAAAAATATAATATTACATTTTTTCCTTTTAGCTCAGAAAGGTCTATTTCAACCCCTTCATCACTTGGTAAACTGAATAAAGGAGCTGGTTTTCCGATTTCTAAAGTCATGATTTAAACTTTTTTAGATTTTTTTGGTTTTTTTGTCTTTTCTACAACTTCTTTTTCTTTTGTGCTATTTAATTTTACTTGTTCAATAACTTCGTTAAAACGTGATTGACTGCACAAACCAAGAAGAACCACATCACGTGGTTTAATGTTTTTCATGTTCCAATGTGTGCGCCCTCTAATTGAATCGATCATTTTATCAGTGGTTCCCACCAATTTTTTGATTTGTCCGTTAGTGATTTCTGGGTAATATTTTAATAAATAAGAAATGCCGTCTGGCTTGTCTTGGCGACGTGCAATTGGGGTATATTTGCCCATTTTCTTTTCAACATTTTTTGCCAAAGAAGCCGCGCTTTTGTTAAGGTGCATGATTGCTTTTGCATCACTCTCGCATCTTTTGATTTCTTCATGAGTTAATTGGCCTGAAATTATTGGATTTTGCCCAATAATGCCAGAAGCCACATCACCGTCAGCAATTCCTTGCACTTCAAGCTCGTGTAATCCACAAAAATTTGCAATTTGCGCAAAAGTAAGGGAAGTGTTCTCAACCAACCAAACTGCCGTTGCTTTACGCATTAGAGGTAATTCTTGAATCATATTTGTAAAATTAATTAAAATAAGTTTATAATTTGTTCAAGTTTAGGCCAAATTCAAATTAAAAGCAACTATTTATCCATGCTAATCCTGCTTTCTCCTGCTAAATCGCTTGATTTTGTCACCAAAATAAACTATCCAGAAAGCTCTGTCCCTGAATTTTTGCCCAAAACCTATGAGCTGATTTTGGCAATGCAAAAACTTTCGGTTTCTGAATTAGAAAAACTTTTTGATGTCAGCAAAAAGCTTGCTGAACTTAATTTTGAGCGATTTCAAAACTTTAGCAAAAAACATGATTTTTTAAACTCAAAACCAGCCATTTTGGCTTTTGATGGCGATGTTTATAGCAAAATTGATAAAAAATCCTATGATTTTAAAGATTTTGAATTTGCCGAGCAACATTTGCGAATTTTATCTGGCCTTTATGGCCTTTTACGCCCGCTAGACCTGATTCAGCCTTATCGTTTAGAAATGGGAACTGATTTTAAAGATTATAAATTTGGTTTTAGAAATTTATACGAATTTTGGCATGACAGCTTGTCAGAAAAACTTGATTCTATTGAACAAAAACACGTTATAAATCTTGCCTCAGAAGAATATTTTTCAGTAATTAATCCAAAAAAAATTCGTGCTAAAATTATTAATGTTATTTTTAAAGAAAATAAAAATGGTGCGTTAAAAATTATTGGAATAAATGCCAAGAAAGCCCGTGGCTCAATGGCTAATTTCGCTATCAAAAACCGCATCACTGACCCTGAAAAATTAAAAAAATTCGATTTAGAAAATTATAAATTTAATCAAAAATTATCTAATCCCAATAATTTTATTTTCACCCGCTAAAATATGTCTTCTTATAACTATAAAAATTTTACCATTCACCACTATCAAGAGCTTGAAAGCACTAATCAAACCGCCTTTGCTTTGGCTGATTTGCGAAAGATTTCTGCGGGCGAAATAATTCTGGCTGATAAACAAAGCAAAGGAAGGGGACGAAACCAACGGAATTGGGCTTCGCCGCAAGGAAATTTATATTTTTCGCTAGTTCTGCAACCAAAAGTTGCTGTGAGTCAAGTTACACAACTTTCTTTTATTGGAATTTTAGCTCTAAAAATTGCAATTGAAAAAAATCTGACCAACAAAGTTAAAGTCAAGTGGCCAAATGACTTAATTATCAATGATAAAAAATGCGCTGGACTGCTTTTGGAAAGCAAAATTAGTCAGCAAAATGTTGAATTTGTGGTCATGGGAATTGGCGTAAATATTGTTTCTAACCCCGATGATGTAATTTTTCCCGCCACAAATTTAAAAGATTTTTCTTTAGATGTTTCCACAAAAGAACTTTTGGAAAATTTTCTTAATGAATTTGATTTATTATATCAAAATTGGCTTAATTTTGGTTTTTTTGCAATCAGAAAATTATGGCTTCAAAGCGCTTGGCGCTTGCATGAAGAAATCACTGTTAAAACTAATGAAAAAGCAATTACAGGAATTTTTTCTGATCTTGATGGTGAAGGAAATTTGATGTTAAAAACTGGGAGCACTTTAAACACAATCTGCCTCGGTGATGTTATTAGTTTATAGACAATAAAAAGTCTTAGACTTAAAAAACCCTGTCACATCAATACTGAAAGCAGGTTTCCACAGATTTTGCATAGCAAAACTTCTCTTTTTATTCCAAATTGGCGTTTGAAGAAAGTTTCTACACTTTAGAATGAACCCCCCTTTTTACACCCCGACGAGCCCCAGGTTTTGTTGCTGTAGCACCACTTACTGATCCACTAGGTGCACCACCAGCAAACGCCCCAGCACCTGTTGAAGGATCCGCTCCAATTCCGAAAGTTGAAGGATCCGCTCCAAGTCCGAAAGGATCAGTGGGTGAAGCAGATTCGGGTAAAAATCCAAACTCTGCCAACCCAAGCATAAATTCTCGCATTTCTTCAACTTCTGTTTCAGACCACTCTTCGTTTTCAAACCACTCTTTGCTTTCTCCTACCTCAACAGCTGAATTGACTACTCTTGTTCTTTTGTTACCTCTATCTCTTTTATACTTTTTAAGTTCTTCTTTATTAACAACTAATTGCTCGATAGCATCACCTACTCTTGCTCCTGATCCACTTAAAATTGAAGATAGATTTGTAGCATTAAGCCCTATACCACCTTCGTCAACAGATTGCGCTAATTCTTTAAGAACTTCTTGATTAACAAATAATTGCACGATAGCATCAACTACTTTTGCTCCTGATCCATGTAAAATTGAAGCTAGATTTGTAGCAGTAAGCCCTATACCACCTTCGTCAACAGATTGCGCTAATTCTTTAAGAACTTCTTGATTAACAAATAATTGCGCGATAGCATCAACTACTTTTGCTCCTGATCCACTTAAAATTGAAGATAGATTTGTAGCAGTAAGCCC
>CAZOKU010000066.1:0-4145 GCA_964580715.1 uncultured Rhizobium sp.
GGAAGTTGTAGGTGCGAATGCGCTCTGATCGATCGCCAGTTCCAACTTGACCCTTTCTTGCTGCGGCGCGTTCTTTTTCTAGCCTTTCGCGTTCTGCATCATAAATTCTTGAACGCAAAACTTTCATGGCTTTTTCACGATTTTTAATTTGTGATTTTTCGTCTTGCATTGAAACCACAACACCAGTTGGAATGTGTGTAATTCTAACCGCTGAATCCGTTGTGTTAACTGATTGTCCACCTGGGCCAGAAGAACGAAAAACATCAATTCTTAAATCTTTTTCTTCAATTTTTATATCCACTTCTTCAGCCTCTGGAAGCACTGCCACTGTGGCTGCTGAAGTGTGCACCCTGCCCTGATTTTCCGTTTCGGGAACTCTTTGCACCCTGTGAACACCTGATTCAAATTTTAAGCGCGCAAAAACCCCTTTACCAGAAATTGATGCTGAAGCTTCTTTATAGCCGCCAAGGCCAGTGTCAGAAATTGACAAAATTTCAAATTTCCAACGCCTTTTTTCAGCATATCTTTGATACATTGCAAATAATTTGTAAGCAAAAAGTGCCGCTTCTTCGCCGCCAGTTCCCGCGCGAACCTCAAGAATCGCGTTTTTTTCATCCGCCGCATCTTTTGGTAAAAGCGACAATTTAATTTGTTGCTCAATATCTGGAATTTGTTTTTCTAAAGAAAATTTTTCTTGCTCAAACATGTCGCGCATATCTTTTTCCAAAGCCTTGTCTGCCAACATTTCGCCTAAATCAGCAATTTCCTGATTAGTTTTTTTATATAAGTTTATCAGCTCAACCACTGGCGCGATGTCAGAATGTTCTTTGGAAATTTTTGCATATTCCGCGCCGAGTCCAGAAGGATCAAGCAATTTTTTTTCAAGTTCTTTATGTTTGACAATAATACCGTCAAGCTTTTGTATAAAAGACATTTCGATTGATTTATTTATTAGAAAGCTGTGAAATCAAGGGTTTAATTTATATGAAATTATTGAAAACTCAAATGGAAAGAAATTTTTACGTAACTTCGCCAATTTATTATGTTAACGACGTGCCCCATATCGGGCATGCTTACACTTCAATTGCTTGTGACGTGGTGGCGCGATTTAAAAGGCTTGAAGGCTGCAACACTTTCTTCTTAACTGGCACTGATGAACATGGCCAGAAAGTTGAAAAATCAGCATTTGCTAAACAAAAAAGTCCGCAAGAATTTTGTGACGAGGTTTCACAAAAATTTCGTGATCTAACTAAATTGTTAAATCTTTCCAATAACGATTTTATCAGAACCACCGAAACTCGTCACAAAGCTTCAGCTCAAGCCTTCTGGAAGCTTCTTGAAGAAAAAGGTTGGATTTATAAAGACGTCTATGAAGGCTGGTATGCCGTGCGCGACGAGGCTTTTTATTCTGAAGATGAATTAGTCAATGGCAAAGCGCCCACTGGCGCTGAGGTTTCTTGGCACAAAGAAGAAAGTTATTTTTTTAAACTTTCGGCTTTTCAAGAAAAACTTCTTGCTCTTTACGAAGCAGTTCCAGACTTCATTCGCCCAGAGTCGCGTTTCAACGAAGTGGTTTCTTTTGTTAAAGGCGGACTTAAAGATTTATCCATCTCACGCACTTCATTTTCATGGGGCGTGAAGGTTCCAGAAGATGAAAAACACGTTATGTATGTTTGGCTTGATGCACTAACCAACTATCTTTCCGCCCTTGGTTTTCCTGATGAAAATGCCGATTTATATCAAAAATTTTGGTGCAACAGTTTTGAATCACCAATTCATATTGTTGGCAAAGATATTATCCGTTTTCATGCTGTTTATTGGCCTGCCTTTTTAATGGCCGCTGAAATCAACTTGCCCCACAGCATCTATGCCCATGGCTGGTGGACCAATGAAGGACAAAAAATTTCAAAATCTTTAGGAAATGTGATTGATCCTATCAAAGAAATTGAGTGGCTTGAATCTTTAGGCTGTAACCGCGAAACTGCAGTTGATTATTTTCGATATTTTTTACTGCGCGAAGTGCCTTTTGGCAATGATGGTGATTATTCAAAAACTAATTTTATTACCAGAGTCAACGCTGAACTAGCCAACAACATCGGCAATTTAGCTCAACGTTCACTTTCAATGATTTATAAAAATAACAATGCTGAAATCGTTGATTTTTCTGAATCCACTTTGCTAAAAGAAGCTTACAATTTGAAAGAAAAATTTAGTCAAAAAATGGCAGATTTTGCTTTTGAACAAGCAATTTTTGAAATTTTACAACATGCTTCAAAATGCAACGAATTCATTAATGAGAAGGCTCCGTGGAATTTAAAAAAGGAAAATAAAATTGCTGAAATGAATTTAGTTTTATCTGAAATTGCTGAAAATTTACGAGTTATTGCAATTATGTTACAAGCTTTTATTCCTACACTTGCAAACAAAATTTTAGATATTTTAAATATTGATAAAAATTCGCGCAGCCTTGATTCTGTGGACTTCAACCACAAAATAAAATCCGAACATAGAATAAACGAACCAAAAGCGATTTTTCCACGATTGGAAAATAAAATTTAACCAAAATGAAACTAGTCTCCTGGAACATCAACTCACTTCGCCTGCGCCTTCCGCTCTTGAAAAAATTTATTCAAGAAAACAATCCCGACATCATTTGTTTGCAGGAAATTAAAGTTGATGATCTAAATTTTCCAATGCTGGAAGTTAGATCTCTAGGCTTTGATTTTGTTGAGTTTAGCGGTGAAAAATCTTACAACGGAGTTGCAATTTTATCGAAATTTCCTCTGCAAAAAACCCAAATTATCGACATTTTAAATTATGGCCATAAACGCCACATTTCTGTGGAAGTTAAAACCAAAATTGGTGATGTGATTTTGCATAATTTTTATGTGCCTGCAGGTGGCGACATTCCTGATGTTTCGCTTAATCCAAAATTTGATCATAAATTAAAATTTATTGATTGGATGAGCGAATTTTTTACCCCGCAAAAAGAACAAAAAATCATTATCGTTGGCGACATGAACATCGCACCACTCGAGCATGATGTTTGGTCGCATAAACAAATGCTAAAAATTGTTTCGCACACTCCAATCGAAGTTGAAAAAATGACCCGCCTGCAGGCAAGTTTAGACTGGATCGACACCCATCGCCATCTAGTTCCACATCACGAAAAATTATATAGCTGGTGGAGCTATCGTGCTGCTGATCCGCTTGGGGCAAACAAAGGACGCAGACTCGACCACATTTGGGCCACTCCAAATTTAAAAAATCACATCAAAACCATGAAAATTTATCGTGATTTTCGCGCAGAAACCCAACCTTCTGACCATGTTCCAATTGAAACAACTTTTGATTTATAAATGCAAAAAATTATTCTTAAAAATCAAGAAGAAATGAAAAATTTTGCCGCAAAAATTGCCGCAACTGCTAAAACTGGCGATGTTATTGCTTTAAAAGGCTCTCTTGGTGCTGGAAAAACATTTTTTGCCAAAAATTTTATCAATAGTCTAAGTGCTAAAACTCAAGAGGTTCTAAGCCCAACTTTTAATTTAGTTTATTCTTACAACAGCAAAAAAGGTGAAATTTTTCACTTTGATTTATATCGCCTAAAATCTGAAACCGAGCTTGAAAACATTGGCTTTTTTGACGCTTTAAAAAACGGAATTTGCCTCATTGAATGGCCCGAAATTGCACAAAAATTTTTACCTAAAAATTATTTAGAAATCGAAATCAAGATCACCGCTGATGAAGGAAGAGAGCTGTTGCTGAATCAAACAAATTGACTTTCTAAAAAATAATTGCTACGCTCTCAGCCACTATACACTTGAATCACTAACTAACAAACTATAACCATGACTACCGCCACTATGTTTACCATCGACACCCTACATTTTGTAAAAAAGCTGGAAAAAGCCGGAATGAAAAAAGAAATTGCCGAAACTTTAGCTGCAGAAATTAAAGAAGCGCAAATTAAATCCTCAGAAATTCTGGCTACAAAATATGATATTTCCGAACTTAAAATTGCTACACAACATGATATTTCTGAGCTTAAAATTGCTACACAACGTGATATTTCTGAGCTTAAAAACGAGATAAAACTAGTACGACACGAAATCAAAATCGCTATGCTCACAACAGTAGTCAGC
>CAZOKU010000067.1:0-4073 GCA_964580715.1 uncultured Rhizobium sp.
GGCTACTTTTAGGCCTAAAAGTAGCCTGGCCCCTTTAAGATGACATCGAGTGTGTTTTTAGATAAACATCGATAAGATTATCCATTAACCCGCAATCACACTTTCCAACTTATCATAATCCATCACGCTTTTAATCTTGCCAACTGCAGAAAAAGTTGGCCTTGATCCGTAAAAAGTTTTTTGTGCAAAATTCAAAATATCATTTTTTGTAACAGCAGAAACTTTTTGCATCACTTCTTTATCAGAAATAATTCGATTATAAGAAAAAATATCTGAACCAAGTTTTTGCATTCTGCTGCTAGTGCTTTCTTTTGCCATCAACAAGCTTGCTTGAAATTGTGTTCTCACACGATCAATTTCTTTGCTAGAAATTTTTTCACAAATTTTCTTAAATTCTTCACAAGTTGCAGAAATTAATTCATTCGCTTTTCTTGGCGTGGTTGCGGCATAAACTCCAAACAAACCAGAATCATAATGCGCATAATTAAAGGCATAAATTGAATAAGCAAGTCCACGATTTTCTCTGATTTCTTGGAACAATCTCGATGACATTCCACCACCTAAAATCATCGCCAAAATTTGCGCTGTGTAATATTCTTTAGTTAAATAAGACGGACCATCAAAACCAATTACCAAATTTATTTGCTCCAACTTTTTTTCTTTACGAAAATCTCCGCCACAATATTTCGCATCTTCAAATTCTTTGATTTTATTTTCCCCTAATTGGTTAAAATATTTTTTCGTCCATTTAACCAGTTGGTCTTGCGAAATTGCCCCTGCAGCAACAATCGCCGCATTATCATAATTATATTGCTTTTTGATATATCTTGAAAAATGTCCGCGATCAAATTTTTTGATGTTTTTTTCTGGACCCAAAATTGAACGACCCAAAGCTTGCGACGGATAAGCCGCTTCTTGAAAATAATCGAAAACAATATCATCCGGAGTGTCTTTGGTCATGGCAATTTCTTGCAAAATAACCCCGCGCTCTTTTTCTAATTCAGTTTTATCAAAAGTGGAATTTTGTAAAATGTCGGCCAAAAATTCTAAAGCAAATTCAGCATGCTGCTTTAAAACTTTTACGTAATAAACCGTTTTTTCTTTTGAAGTGTAAGCGTTGATTCTTCCGCCAATTCCTTCAAATTCTTCAGCGATTTGTTTTGCGCTGCGAGTTTCGGTTCCTTTAAACGCCATGTGTTCTAAAAAATGTGAAATGCCATTAATTTCTGGAGTTTCATTTCGGCTTCCCGTATTAACAAAAACTCCAATCGAAACAGTTTGCACATCTTTCATTTCATCAACTGCAACGCGAAGTCCGTTTTTTAGTGTTATTATTTCTTGTTTTGACATAATTTATTTTATAATATTGGTGAGCAACCCTTGAAAACATTACATATATCATGCGCAATTCTCCTTTATTGTCAATCCGCAACGCAACTATTTCTTTTGCAAAAAAGACTTTGTTTGAGGACTTAAACCTCAACCTTTTTCCGCGTGATAGGGTTTGCCTTATAGGAAAGAACGGGGTCGGCAAGACCAGCTTGATGAATGTTATTGCTGGAACAATGGAGCTGGACGAAGGCGAAAGATGGATAATGCCCTCATCAAATACAGGTTATTTGCTGCAAAATGAAGAATTACCTTATAATATTAAGGTTTATAACTATATATTATCTAACCTAATTATTGATGAACATAAAAAATATTTGGTCGATATAGTTTGCCAAAATCTTCAAATTGATTCAAACGCCCTCACCCACAATCTTTCTGGTGGTCAAAAAAGACGAGTCAATTTAGCCAAAGCTTTGGTTTTAGAACCTGACATTTTGCTTTTAGACGAGCCAACCAATCACCTTGATTTAAATATTATTGAATGGCTGGAAAATTATCTGCAATCTTTTTCAGGTGCTTTGCTGGTCATCAGTCACGATCGTAAATTCTTAGAAAAAGTTTCTAATAAAGTTTTTTGGTTGCGCGCTGGTCAAGTTAAAATTAATAATGACGGCTATCGCAATTTTGATGAATGGTCGGAAAATATTTTAGAACATGAAAAGCGCGAACTTGCAAATTTAGAAAAAAAACTAACTTTAGAAAGCGGATGGCTGCAAACAGGAGTTACGGCAAGAAGAAAAAGAAATGTCGGCCGTCTGCATTTTCTTGAAGAATTAAGAATGAAGCTGCAAGCGCAGAAACACTTGGTTTTTAGTAATCAGAAAAAAATAAAACTGGAATTTTCCAAACATGAAGAAGATGCACCACAGGTGATCGCCTCTTTTAATAACGTGAGTTTGTTTATGCACTCCGTTGCAGGAATGGGTCTTTCGACCCATTCCTCACGTTCATCCTCCGCTGAAATAAACTCCGCATCAAAAAATTTAACCGAAAATCATAACGAAAATAATAAGTCCAAAACCATCCTCGACAAATTTTCCTTAAAAATCATCCGCGGCGAAAGAATCGGCATCATCGGAAAAAACGGCAGTGGCAAAACCAGCTTTTTAAAAATGATTTTAGGCGAAATAAAGCCAACTTCAGGAACCGTAAAAACCGCTAAAGACATAGACATTTCTTACTTCGATCAAGAACGCCGAATCATCAAACCAAACACCACAATACAAGAAATTTTATGCGACAGCGGCTCTGATTATGTGAATATTGCTAATGGCAAAGTGAGACATATTTGCGGCTATCTTAAAGATTTTTTATTTGACCCAAAAGATGTTTCAACTTTGGCTGGAACGCTTTCTGGCGGTCAGCAAAATCGTTTATTACTCGCCAAAACTTTAGCTAATCCCGGAAATTTTTTAATTTTAGACGAACCTACCAACGATTTAGACATGGATAGTCTCGACATGTTGCAAGAATATTTGCTGAAATATCAAGGAACTCTTTTAATTGTCAGCCATGATCGCGATTTTTTGGATAATGTGGCAACCAGCATCTTAGCTTTTGAAGGCGATGGAGTTGTCACCTCGCATATTGGAGGCTATAGCGACTATTTAGAATATAAAAACCGCAATTCTCATAATGAGAAAAAAGAAAATAAAACTGAAGTTTTAGAAAAAATTGTCACTGAACAAACAGTGAATCCAGCAAAAAAATTTTCTTACAAACACAAAGTCGAACTAGAAAAATTGCCAGAAAAAATTGATAGACTAGAAAAAAAGATTGAAGAGCTAAGCCAAGAATTAAACGAAACTGAAGATAGAAATCCTTCCAACCTCGCCCAAATTTCAATCGAAATTGCTAAATTACAACAAGATTTAGATGCTGCAGAATCAAGATGGATCGAGCTGGAAGAGTTGAAAGGTGTCTGACACCTTTTCCTAATCCAAAGAAAACTCCAACCCCAAATTATTTTCACCATCCAATAAATCCGACAATATTTTTCCAGAACCAGCAGAAAGCGTCCAGCCAAGCGAGCCATGCCCTACATTTAAAAACAAATTACCATATTTTTTAACCTGACAAATCAATGGCAAAGAATTAGGGCGAAATGGCCTGAAGCCAGACCATTCTTCAACTTGATTCAAATTTCCAAAATCTGAAAAAGTTGCACGTAATGTATTTTTAAGAAAATTAATATTTTTTTGGTTTTTGTGATTTCTCAAACCACAAATTTCAATTCCACCAGCAGCACGAAAAACATTGCCCAGCCTGCTATAAACCATTTTATTTTCTGGATCAGATAATGCCAAATTTGGCGCAACAAATTCTTCATTTGCTTTGATAGACAAACTATAACCTTTCAACGGATAAATTTTTGGATCAATCTCAATGCCATTCAAAAGCTTGTTGCCATAAGCACCCAAAGCATAAACATAATTGTTTCCAACAAAAACTCCATTGTTAGTGTTAATGCCGGTAATTTTTTTGTGATTAGTTAAAATATTTCTAACTTCCGTGTTATATTCAAAAGTCACGTTATATTTCTCACGACAAATTTTTTCCAAAGCCTTCACAAAAACAAAACAATCGCCACTTGCATCAATATCATAAAAAATTCCACCCGCCAGTTTTTTCTCATCATAAAGTTTAACCAAAGTCGGCTCTTTATTAATGCATTCCAAAGG
>CAZOKU010000068.1:0-3923 GCA_964580715.1 uncultured Rhizobium sp.
ATCATGGCAAGAACCCTTCCAGTGTGAGGATCCATCACTAAAAACGCACCATTAACTTCTGGAATTTGTCGCAAGTAATAATTATCGCTTTTTTCAGCTTTTTCAACAAGCACAACATCACCTACGGCAAAAACATCCGCAATCTTTTTTGGTGCTGGTCCGCGGGCGTCAGTGTTGATATATTTTTTTGCCCATTTTATTGATTCAAGAGAAATTGAACCAATCGAGCCATCTTCTGCTCCAACTGTTGCAGCATCATGTGAAATTGAGATTACAACAGCTTTGCTCCAATTTGATTTATAGATTTTTTTAACATCAAATTTTCTAAGATTTTCATGCCAGTTTGAAGTGTCAATTTTGCCAAGCGCACCACGATAGCCATGTTTTTGATCATATTCTTCAATTCCTGAATCAAAGGCTTTTTCAGCGATTTTTTGCAATCTCGAATCAAGTGTGGTTCTGACCACAATGCCATTTTCAAAAACGCTGTCCGAGCCATATAAATCAGTGAGTTCTTTTTTTACACTATCAGAAAAAAAGTTTGCTTTAGTAACGCTGTCATCATCTTTCATCCTAAGATTTATTGGTTTGCTCATTGCTTCATCTCCTTCTTTTTCGGTGATAAAGCCTTCGGCAACCATGCGTCCAATCACCCAGTCTCTTCGGGATTTAGCTTTTTCAATGTTTTTGCGCGGATCAAGTTTCGCTGGAGCTTTTGGAAGTGTTGCAAGAAGGGCATCTTCTTCGACTGTTAATTCGTCAATTGATTTATTGAAATAGACTTGTGCTGCAGCAGCGACGCCGTAAGAACCAGAGCCAAGATAAATTTGGTTTAAATATAATTCTAAAATTTGATCTTTAGAAAAAGTTTGCGTCATGCGGAAAGCTAAAATTGCTTCTTTAACCTTTCTTTGCAGTGTTCTTTCGCGGGATAAAAGCAAGTTTTTTACAACTTGTTGCGTGATTGTGGAAGCCCCTCCCATTGAATCGCCATGAAAAATCATTGAAAAGAAATTTCTTACGGAAGTTCGAAAAATTGCTATTGGATCAATTCCTGAATGTTTATAAAAGTTAGCGTCTTCTGCAGCAAGAAAGGCGTTAATTAAGTTTTTTGGAATTGTGTTAATTGGAACAAAAATTCTTTTTTCTTTAGAAAATTCAGTGATTAAAGTTCCGTCAGTTGCGTAAAGACGGGTGGTGATCATTGGATTATATTCTTTTAATTGCTCATAATCAGGCAAATTTTCGCTATATCTTTTGAAGATAAAAAAACCAAAAGTCACTGAAATAAGCAGAAAGAACAGGCCGATGGCGAAAGCCACTTGAAATATTTTATTCATATTTAATTTTTAAAAAATATTCGTCGATTGCACGCATTAAAGATTCTGAAATTTTTCTTTTGTAAAACAAGCTGTTTAACAGTTTTTCTTCAGACTTGTTAGATAAATATCCAAGCTCAATTAAAACTGAAGCCATGTCAGGCGCAGTAAGAACTGCAAAGCCAGCAAAACGGTGAGAATTTTCTAAAATTTCTATATTATCTTGTTTTAAAGAATTAATCACAATGCCTGCAAAATTTGCGGAATTATTTTTACTTTCTCTTTGCGATAAATCAATCAGAGTTTTCATAATATCTTGGCTTGTTGCAGAAAAATCAACTCCAGAAATTATGTCGGCTTGGTTTTCTTTGTGTGCCAATAGTTCGGCTTGTTTGTCGGAGGATGTTTCAGAAAGTGTGTAAATTGAAAATCCAGAAACTGATGATTCCAAGCTTGAATTTGCATGAAGCGAAATGAATAAATCAGCTTTGATTCTGCGCGCTTTTTCAACGCGTTTTCTTAAAGGAATGAAATAGTCATTGTCGCGGGTTAAATAAACTTTATATCTGCCAGAATTAGTTAGTTGTTTGGCGAGCTCTTTGGCATAAGAAAGAGTGATGTTTTTTTCTTTGG
Organism: uncultured Rhizobium sp.; assembly: GCA_964580715.1. Classification (GTDB taxonomy): domain Bacteria; phylum Pseudomonadota; class Alphaproteobacteria; order Rickettsiales; family UBA1997; genus UBA2645. Next base: position 1,953 of record CAZOKU010000068.1, read on the forward strand.
TGCGAGCAAAATTTCCAATGGTTCCGGGATCCTTTCCACCATGACCTGCATCAAGCACGATTATTGGAATTTTTTTAATTTTCGGAGTTTTTCTAACCACATATTTCATTGATCCATCAGGGTTTTGCACTTTAGTGGTTTCAACGTCAAATTCTTCTACTTTGGCAGTTATAAAATCTGTTTCTGCTTTGGAAGAGTTGATTTTTGGGGGTAAAGTTAGTGGCTTTTCAGCAAGAAAATTGATGATTATTTTTCCATATTTTTCGCCATGAATTTTTCTAAAACTGGTTTTTTGCAATTGTATTTTTTGTTTTAAATCAAAAACGATTCTTATTTTTTTAGAGTCTTTTGTGCTGCGATAGTTTGATGCAAAATAAGGCAGCAAAGGTTTATATCCACTTTCAAATGTGGAATTATTAATGTCTAAAACTAAGCGGTTTGGATTTTCTAAATTAAAAGCTTTAAAAGTGGTTTTTTTATCGATTAAAATTTCTAATTGATTTTCTTTAGAAACTTCAATTGATTTAATGGTGCTTTGCGCTATAGCGTGATGTTTTGTAATTAAACAAGCAAATAGAAAAAAAAGAGAAAAACTTAGCCAGTGCTTTTTTAGGAAAAAATTTGCTTGATGGTTTTGAAAAAGAAAAGATCGCAATTTTTTTGAATTAAATTTTTGATTTTATCTTCTATTAGGAATTTTTTTTCCTGCAACAAAATTTCAATTTTTAATAAATTTAGGTTGGTTATCTTCCTTGAGATTTTGCTAATTCGTGTAAGGTTGTTATTTCAAATTTTTTAATGACATGATTTGGAGCATCAGTTCTTGCAACATGATTTTCATTTGTTCTAGGCATATGAACTTCTTGACCAATTTTGTTGGTGTGAATAACAGCAGTGTTTTTTTCATGTTGTATAGCACTTTTTTCACAACTTTCTTTAAACTTAAAAGCAGAGCTAACAGCGGCAGTCGATACAAATTTGCAGGCAACTGCAATTGAGGCGCTAGACACAGCCTGTAACATAAAAGATGTGTTTACGCTATAAGTGCAGGCAAAAAACAGGATTCCGCAAACACCACCAATAATTGTGCTATAATTGTTAATTGAATTTTTAATGTTTTTTTTATTTTGAGAGGAAGTTTCATTTTGAGGCATTTTATCTGCTATTTATTAATAAATTTTATGTGATAAATTTACACCAATTTTTTATAAAAACCAATCTTATTAAAGATTAGTGAAGGTTTTTAATTAATTTTTTAAGTTATGACTAGAGGTAAAACTCAACCTGAAATTAAAGATGCAAGTGCTCTAAAAATATTATATCATTGTACAAAAGATGATGTTATAGAAGCGTTAGGTTTAATTTCTGCAGAAGAAGTTAATTTTTTTCCAGAAGACGAACCTACTGAAATTAAATTTAATATTGAGGAACAAACTTATAACTTGGATTTAAAAGAGTTTTGGCCTTTTTTATTTGAAGTTAAAAAATGTCAAAAAAATCTTGAAGATGAATCTAGTCAGGAAAATTTAAAATTTCGTGAAGCTGTTGTTAAAGGTGATGCAAGATTGAATATAATAACAATTATTCCAGACATCGATAGTTCGGACATACATTTTAGAGCTTTGGATAATGCGGTAAGGGAATTAGTTGAATATCTTGAAAGACACTCCGAAGGATCGAGCAGAAAAAAAACAAAACCTAGTGGCTCTGTGATATTGGGAAGTGTCACAGCAGGAGATGGTACGGCAATTAAAATAGAATCTAAATCAGTAAAATCAGAAGGCTTGTCTGGAAGATAGATAATGGCACTGTTGCAAATCAAACTTTTTGTTGAAATTTTTGATTTGTTAAGAGCGCCTTAATATTTTTATTGCAAAATCAATAAAGACAACTATCTATTAAGCATCTTAACTTATAAACGCCAATTCGGGATAAAAATGCGTCAAAACCAAGTACTCACGAAGAGATAGC
>CAZOKU010000069.1:0-3503 GCA_964580715.1 uncultured Rhizobium sp.
GCATTACAAATGCCGCCTGAGCAATGGACTTTGCCTAGCACCTAAGTTTAGTTGCCTTTCTCAACATTAACAACCGAAGTGGGAAGGGCGATTTCTGCGCCGTTTGTGGTGATGATTTTAGTTATTTCGAGTAAAATTTTTTCTTTAACATCACGATATTTCGGCATTTCAACTGTTTTAGTGAAAGCCTCAAGAGTTAGATCAAGCGAGTATTTCTCTAGCTTATCAAGGTTGACTGTGACTGCCTGTTTGTGATCAATCGCATCATTTTTGTCTAGCATTTGCTTGATTTCAGCGGTGATTTTGCTGATTTTTTCAATGTCTTTATAGCGGATTGAAATTGTTTCGCTGATCCTTCTGTTGCTCACTCGCGACATGTTCTCGATGATGATGGTGCTAAATAAAGAATTTGGAACATAAAGCATTTTTTTATCAGGAGTTTGAATGTGAGTGCAGCGCCAGCTGACATAGCGCACTTCGCCTTCAATTTGGCGGTCTGGCGAGCGAATGGTTTGTCCAACTAAAAATGGTCGATCTAAAAAAATTACTAATGCGCCAAAAAAATTTGCCAATAAATCTTTAGAAGCAAAACCAACGCTAAGTCCGCCAATGCTGCCAAAGGCGATGATGCCGGCGATGCTTACTCCTGCAGTTTCAAGAGAGGTTAATCCAACGATAATCAACACCAAAATGCGTAATAATTTGGTGATTGCAACCACTGTTGTCGGCTCAACTTCTGCTGTTTTCGTTAAGTGAATTTCATATTCTGCAATTAAACGCCACACAAACCAAGAAATGCTAAAAATGATGCCAAAGTTTTTTAGAAGTGAGATATGCTCTGGAAAATGAAAACCTAAATGAGCGCTTGTGACTCTAGCGATCAATGAAAAAGACAAGGCCCAAACTAAAAACCGCAACGGTTTTTTTGCTGCTTTAAGTGTTATGTCGTCCCAGCTGGCTTTGTTATAGGCAAGTTTGACTTCTAAGTGATTAAGAAAAGATTTTATGACATAATTTATCACAATAGTTGCAAATAATATTATGCAAGTTTGGATTATCCAAACAATTGATTGTGATTCTAAAATTTCTGCAATTGAACTTAACATAAAATCACCTCGTTAATGATTAATGAGAAAAAACATTTATTGCGTAAAACCCTTGCATGTCAAGCTTCACACGTGATGGCAAAAATTCTAAACAAGCTTTGAAAATGTCATAACGATTTTCTCTTTTAAGCATCACATCTAATTTTTCTTTTAAGCGGTGTAAATATAAAACATCAGAAGCAGCATAGTCCAACTGCTTGTCGCTGATGGTTCCACCCCAATCAGAAGATTGTTGTTTTTTGGAAATTTCAACTCCTAAAAGTTCTTCGCACAAGCTTTTTAAGCCATGAGAATCAGTGTAGGTGCGTGATAATTTAGAAGCGATTTTGGTGCAATAAATGTTGGTGATTTCAATGTTTAGGTAATGTTGTAGGGATGCTAAATCAAAGCGCGCAAAGTGAAAAATTTTTAAGATGATGTTGTTAGTTAAAACTTTTTTTAAATTTGGTGCGGCATAATTATTATTTTCAAATTGAACGATATGCGCATTGCCATCTCCAGAAGAGATTTGCACCAAACAAAGGCGGTCGCGCGCGATGTTCAAACCCATTGTTTCTGTGTCAATTGCAATTGAGCTGTCAAATTTAACATCAGCAGGTAAATCGTTTTTGTAAAAATGTATGGTCATGGTTTGTTTAAATTTATAAAAATTATTTATTAATATACATCCTTCGACAAGCTCAGGATGACTTCGGAGTGGGTATCCTTCGATAAACTCAGGATTTCAGCCCAGGATGACTTTGCATCTTTTTAACTTTTATTCATGAGACAAATCTCGTCCAGAAATTGTCACTTAAAAAAGGCAAAGCCGAGTTGATTTCTTGCATTTCTTGCATATTGCCATTGCAGTGCAAAATCAAATCACAGCCTGCTTGTAAAACTTTTTTCGTTCTTTCATCAAACTTTCCGCCCAGAGCTTTCATGGACAAATCGTCGCTCATTAAAATATTTTTAAAGCCAATTTCTTCGCGAATTATTTCAATAGCAGTTTTTGAAATTGTTGCGCAATAATTTTTGTCAATTGCATCATATAAAATATGTGCAGTCATGGCAAATTTTTGGTCGCGCAATTTTTCGAAAGGAAGAAAATCATTATTTTTTAATTCCTCAAAATCACAATCAACCACTGGCAATTCTAAATGACTGTCAGAAGTGCCGCGCCCATGTCCAGGGATGTGTTTGATAATTGGATAAACTCCTTTTGAAAGAAGACCTTTACAAACTTCTGCTCCAAGCTCAGCAACTTGGTTGGCATTGTTTCCATAAGCGCGATCGCCAATAACTAAGTGAGTTTTTGCAGTTAAAATGTCAAGCACTGGTGCACAATCAACGTTGATTCCAACTTCAACTAAATCAGCGGCAATTTCAGCAAAATTTTTAAACAAAGCTGCTTTCGCATCATCAGGATTTTTTTGATAAAGATCAGCGAAATGTTTTCCAGCAGGATAAGCCTTCCAATCAGGATTTTTAAGCCTTTGAACTCTTCCGCCTTCTTGATCAACCAAAATCAAAACTTCACCTTCCATTAATTCTTTCAAAGATTTAGTGAGGTTTTTTAACTGTTCTTTATTTTGAATGTTTCGTGCAAAAACAATAAACCCCAGCGCACCATTTTTTTTGAAAAAATATTTTTCTTCATCAGTTAATTGCGGGCCAGAAATGCCGTAGATAACTGGTTTTGTGGCGTTTTTATTTTCTGCTATTTTTTGCAACAAAAGATTTTTCATTATAAAATTCCTTTAGTTGAAGAAACCGCATCTTTTTTTCTTTCGTCAATGGTAATTGCAGTGCGAAGCGCTCTTGCAAGGCCTTTAAAGCATGATTCGATAATGTGGTGATTATTTACGCCATATAAATTTTCGATATGCAAGTTACAGCCCACAGCTTGCGCGAAAGCATGAAAAAATTCACGGAACAGCTCTGAGTCCATCTCGCCAACTTTATCACGTTTAAATTCACAGTTAAAAACTGGATAAGCACGCCCAGAAAGATCAAGAACCACGCGGCTCAATGTTTCATCCATCGGAATGTAAGCATGACCAAAACGAGTGATGCCTTTTTTGTCGCCGAGAGCTTTTTTGATTGCCTCCCCCAAAGCGATTGCAGAATCTTCAGTGGTGTGATGAAAATCGATATGCAAATCGCCTTTAGTTTGCAAATTAATGTCAATTAAGCTGTGGTGCGAGAGCTGTTCAATCATGTGATCAAGAAAGCCAATGCCAGTTGAGATGTTATATTGACCAGTTCCGTCAAGATTTACTTCAACTTTAACTTGAGTTTCTTTGGTGTTGCGCTCGATTTTGGAAGTTCTCATTATAAATAAAATTATCTTAAATTTTCTGCGACAAAATCCCAATTGACCAAGTGATTCAAGAAAGTGTCGATATAGCTTGGACG
>CAZOKU010000069.1:3513-3814 GCA_964580715.1 uncultured Rhizobium sp.
GGACGAGCATTTTGAAAGTCTAAATAATAAGCATGTTCCCAAACATCCATAGTCATCAAAGGTTTAGCTGATGAGGTTAGAGGAGTTTCAGCATTGCCAGTTTTAACAATTTTTAATTTTCCAGCATCAAGAACAAGCCAAGCCCAGCCTGATCCAAATTGAGTTGCACCAGCATTTTTAAATTCTGTAACAAAATTTTCGTAAGAACCAAAATCCGCTTCAATTTTATCTAAAACATCTCAAACTGTATTTCCAACGCCATTTGGTATCATAGAATGCCAATAAAAAGTTTGATTACAAA
>CAZOKU010000070.1:0-3734 GCA_964580715.1 uncultured Rhizobium sp.
GCCATAATGCGGTTGGTTTCTTCTTAACCGCTGGTTTCATCGGCATCATGTATTATTTCGTACCAAAACGCGCTGAACGCCCTGTTTATTCTTATCGCCTTTCAATTTTACACTTCTGGTCTTTGATTTTCATTTACATCTGGGCTGGCCCGCACCACTTGCATTACACTTCTCTTCCTGATTGGGTGCAAACTTTGGGCATGACTTTTTCCATCATGCTGTGGATGCCTTCTTGGGGTGGCATGATCAACGGCATTATGACTTTATCTGGTGCTTGGGACAAATTGCGCACTGATCCAGTGTTGCGCTTTTTGATTACTGCAGTTGCATTTTACGGCATGAGCACTTTTGAAGGCCCTTTAATGGCGATTAAAACCGTGAACGCCCTTTCACATTACACCGACTGGACAATTGGCCACGTTCATTCTGGCGCTTTAGGCTGGGTTGCATTAGTTAGCTTCGGTGCTTTATATCACATGGTTCCAGTGCTTTGGAACAAGAAAGAACTTTACTCAACAAAATTGGTTGAAATTCACTTCTGGCTTGCCTCAATTGGCATCGTGCTTTACATCACAGCAATGTGGATTTCTGGCATCATGCAAGGTTTAATGTGGCGTTCTTATGATGATATGGGCTTTTTGCAATATTCCTTCGTTGAAACTGTAAAAGCTTTACATCCGCTTTATTTAACTCGCGCGATCGGTGGTTTATTCTTCCTTGTTGGCGCTTGCTTAATGGCTTATAATTTCTACAAAACCATCAAAGATAAAAAATATGCTTAAACATCATGATAAAATTGAACGCAGCTCAATTTTACTTTTAATTTTTACTGTCATTTTAATTTCAGTTGGCGGAATTATTGAAATCGCGCCACTTTTTCGTATTGAACAAACCATCGAAAAAGTTGAAGGAATGCGTCCCTACACTCCGCTCGAGCTTGCCGGTTCAAAAATTTATAAGCGCGAAGGATGCTATGGCTGTCACTCACAGCAAGTCAGAGTTTTGCGTGATGAAGTTGAGCGTTATGGCCATTATTCTCTTGCTGCTGAAAGCATGTATGATTTTCCTTTTCAATGGGGTTCAAAACGCACTGGCCCTGATTTGGCGCGTTTAGGCGGCAAATATTCTGACCAATGGCATGTGCGCCACTTAATCAATCCGCGCGATGTGGTTCCTGAATCAGTTATGCCGGGTTATAAATTTTTAGTGGAACGCGATGCTCAAATCACTGGCCTTGCCGATGATATGGATGTTTTAAGAAAACTTGGCGTTCCTTACAGCGACGAAATGATTCAAAATGCCACTTCTGATGCTGTGGTTCAAGGCTCGAATGATCGTGATTCTGAAAGCATACAAAAACGCTATGGCAAAAAACTTAACATTCACGACTTTGACGGCAATCCAAATAAAATTTCAGAGATGGATGCTTTAGTTGCTTATTTGCAGGTTCTTGGAACTTTTGTTGATTTTTCAAAATTTGAGCCAATAAATTCACAAGCAAAAACTGATTTGGAAGCGAAAAAATAATTAGCGAGGTAAACATGTTTGATTGGATAATAACAAATGCCGCAACGATCGCCACCGTTTTTTTCTTTTCCGTGTTTTGCTATGTGATTTACAGCGTCTTTAAAAAAGGCAGCAACAAAAAATTTGATCAATATTCTAAAATCCCTTTAAACGACAGTCATGACAGAAAATAATAATAATAAAAAACAACAAAACAAAACAACCGGACATGAATGGGACGGCATTAGCGAATATAACATTCCAGCGCCACGTTGGTGGCTGATTGTTTGGATTGTTAGCATTATCTGGGCAATAATTTATTGGTTTTTTTACCCAGCTTGGCCAACATCCTCTGGCAACAGCAAAGGCTCGCTTAATTGGACACAACAATCGCAACTTGCTGAGTCACAAAAAGAAATTGATGCTTTGAAAAATTCTTATTTAGAACAACTTTCAAAATTAAATTTTGATCAAATCAAAAAAGATCCTAAATTAATGGAATTTGCGATTAACGGCGGACGCGCTGCTTTTAAAGAAAATTGCGCTGCCTGTCACGGCACTGGTGCTCAAGGCGCAAAAGGATTTCCGAACTTAAATGATGATGATTGGTTGTGGGGTGGAAAAATTACTGACATTTATCAAACTCTTAAATTCGGTATCCGCTCAAGCCATGACAAAACACGCTTCAGCCAAATGCCTGCTTTTGGCATGGACAAAGTTTTAAAGAAAGATGAGATCGAAGCAGTTGCTAATTATGTTCTGTCGCTTTCTGATAAAGCAGAAAAAAATCCTCTAGGTGAAAAATTGTTTAAAGCAAATTGCGCCTCTTGTCACGGATATAATGCTAAAGGCGATCGCACTATCGGCGCGCCAAATTTATCTGATGCGATCTGGCTTTATGGCGATAAAAAAGAAGATGTTATCTTCTCAATCACTTATGCCAGAGCTGGAGTTATGCCTTATTGGATTGGACGACTTGACGATAACACAATAAAACAATTGTCAATTTACGTGCATTCTCTTGGCGGTGGAGAATAATATACTCCTGGAGTTTGATTCTATAAGTTAAGTACACTTGCGGGAAGGGGTCTTAAGACCATTGCGGGACGGGGTTTCTAACCCCGTCCCCACGTTCATATCAAATTCGCTAAAATTAAAAAAATGTTAGGATTCGATTCAACAAAATCAGCACTTCATAACTCTTACCAAAACAACAAACTTCATCACGCAATTTTATTCAACGGAAAAAAAGGCATTGGCAAAGCCAGTTTTGCCAAATCTTTTGCCAATCAACTGCTGCAAGAACATTCCACCACAAGCTCTAACCATCCTGATTTGCTGATCATCGAAAAAGAAGCGGATAAGCGCGAAATCACGGTTGATAAAATCAGAAAAATTGCTGATTTCATTAATCAAACTTCCGCAATTTCAAAAGAAAAATTCATCATCATCGATTCAGCATCCGAGCTCAACAAATCAGCAGCCAATGCATTATTAAAAATTCTTGAAGAACCTCATCCAAATAATTTTTTATTTTTAATTTCACACAATATAAGCCGCGTTTTACCCACCATTCGCTCACGCTGTTTTATCACAGAAATCGCTGATCTTTCTTTTGAAAATTTTGCTGCAATTTTACAACAAAAAAACTCTAACATCACAAATAATGAACTAAAATTTTTATCCGACATTTGCGACAATTCCCCTGCTGAAGCAATCAACTTAGGCAGTGATTTGATCAAGTTTTATGCCTTATTTTTACAATCCTTAAAACAAGAAAAACTTCAGGAAGATTTATTAAAAAAAATCTCTGATAAAAATTTTAATTTTGTAATTTTTGAAAAAATTTTTTATTTTTTCATCAACCGCCTGTTGCAGTTGCAAAACAATTTAAAACTTGATTTTTATTTAACCGAACAAGAAACCTTCAGCAAAATTCTCGATCAATTTAACATAGAAAAAATTTTCAAAATCACCGAAAAACACCAAAATGCCCTTGCCAAAACTAACAGCCTTTATCTGGATAAAAAGCTTACTTTAATCAATATTTTCAACGAATTTTATTTATGACAAAACTATATAAAAGCATCGGATTAATGAGCGGAACATCCACTGATGGCATAGATTTGGCTTTACTTGAAAGCGATGGTCAAGCAATTATCATTCGAAAAAATTTTTCTTATCAACCCTATAGTCCAGCTTTTAAAAATAGTTTAAGATCTTTAATA
>CAZOKU010000071.1:0-2678 GCA_964580715.1 uncultured Rhizobium sp.
CACGTTGCATCCATCTTGCTTTTTAGTTAATTCAAAATTTCCAATTGCTTCATTGTGGAAAAAGAAGAACCCTAAAATTTCTTTAAAAAACGGCGAAAATGCTTTGGTTGAAAGGGTTGATAATGTTTGCAAAATTCACAAAATTTCTGATTTTGAATTTATTTTTTTACATAATTTATCTAACAAAAAAACTCTTTTTCAAACTTATAAAAAAATTTTAACAATAAAAAAGAAAGAATTTGATATTGGAAAACTTCTCAATAAATTTATCGCAATGCGAGTGATCTCTGGCTTTGCTATTAGAAACGCCAGTTCTGGATAAAAAGTTAATTAAAAAATAAGTTTATGAAACGTGAAAAAACTGCAAAAATAATTTCTTGCCTAATAAATTTTGCTGAAAAAAGAAACCAATTTTTAGAGAAATTTGCAGCACCACTGCTGCTTTTATCAGCGCGAGTTTTAATGGCTGTAACATTCTATAAAAGTGGAATTGTGAAGTTTCACAATATGGGTCTTGCGATCGCTCTGTTTAAATATGAATATAAAATTCCTTTTCTTAATCCCGAGCTGTTGGCTTATGTCACAACTTTTGCAGAGTTGATTTGCGCAACACTTTTGGTGCTTGGTTTTGCCGCAAGACTTTCAGCTTTTGTTTTATTTGTAATGACAATGTCAATACACATTTTGATGCATCAAAATCAAGAATATTATTATTGGTTTGTTGCGCTTTTTTCAGTTGTTGTTTATGGCGCAGGAACAATTTCTTTGGATTATTTAATCAAAAAAATTTGCAACCATTTTAAAAAATCTCGCTCTTAAATTGCGTTCATAACCCACAGCAAGATGGCTTTCTGAGCATGAAGTCGATTTTCCGCTTCATCAAAAATCACTGATTGTTTTGAATCAATAACATCAGCAGTTACTTCAACACCGCGATAAGCTGGCAAGCAATGAGTGAAAATTGCATTTGGTTTTGCCAGTGACATCAAAGCAGAATTGATTTGATAAGGCGCAAGAATTGATAATTTTTCTTGTTTGATGCTGGCATCTTTTTCTGCAGCATCTCCCATTGAAATCCAAGTGTCAGTGATTAAAACATCAGCATTTTGTGCGGCCATTTTGGGATCTTCGCAATAAAAAACTTTTGCTCCAAGATGTTGGGCTTTTGCAATTTCTTGATTGCAAAAATCAAAGCTTTTTGGAGTAGAAATTGCCAGCTCATAATTAAATGCTTTAGCGGCATGAATGTATGAATTAAGCACGTTATTGGCATCACCAAACCAGGCCAGTTTTTTTTCAGAAACCTTTCCTAAATGTTCTTCGATGGTTAAAATGCTTGCCATAATTTGACAAGGATGGCTGAAGTCGCTAAGCGCGTTGATTACTGGTTTAGTTGTGTGTTTTGCAAGGTCACAAATTGTTTGGTGAGAATTTGAACGGATCATGATTGCATCAACATAACGCGACAAAACTTTTGCAGTGTCTTCCACAGTCTCACCTTTTCCAAGTTGCATGTCATTACGGTTCATCACCACAGCATGGCCGCCAAGTTGGTTAATGCCAACTTCAAAAGAAACTCTAGTGCGAGTAGAATTTTTTTCAAAAATCATCGCTAGGTTTTTATGAGCTAACAATTTAGCTTGCTTTGCCGCATTTTTTTCCTTTTTTAATTTCTTTGCGTATTTTAAAATAAGCTGTAAATCTGCAGAAGAAATTTGATCCAAATCAACAAAATGTCTAATTGCTTTTTTGAGCATGTTTTCTATAAAAATTGTTAAAAAGGGGTCAGACCCCTTTTTGTTAAGTTATGTTAAAAAATCAAACTATTCAACTATAATCAAGATCTGTAAATGTCAGAATTAGAAAAATCAACAATTTTTATTGCTAGTGGTGGAACAGGGGGGCACATAATTCCAGCGCGTTGTCTTGCAGAAGCTTTGGTGGAACAGCAATTTAGGGTTTTTTTTCTTGGTGATGAAAAATATAAAAATTACATTAAGCCAGAAGATAAGTTTTTTTCAAAAATAATTTTTTCATCAAAACTTGTTAAATCAATCAAGGGTTTAGTTGTTGCTGCGCTTAAAATTGCTGTTGGAATTTTACAGTCATTTTATTTTTTTCTGCGTTATAGGCCAAAATATGTGGTTGCTTTTGGTGGTTATGCAACCTTTCCAGTCTTGATTTCCGCGATTATTTTTCGTACAAAAATAATTTTACATGAACAAAATGCTCACTTTGGAAAGGTAAATCGAATTTTTGCAAAATATGCAACAAAAATAATGCTATCTTTTTCCGCTACATCAGGCATTGCCAAAGAGTTTGAGCATAAAACAGTTTTTACTGGAAACCCAGTTCGATCAGAAATTCTTGCCTTGAATAAAATTTCTTACACCCTGCCAGATCTTGAAAAAAAAGAGATTAAGCCAAATGAAAAAAAACTTGGATATGATGTTTTGCTTGCTTCAGAATTTTATGAAGATGGTGAAATAAAAAAAGAAGAACAATTTAAAATCCTTGTTATTGGCGGGTCTGGAGGGGCTAAAATTTTTAGTGAAATTTTGCCCAAAGCTTTTTTTAACTTAAGTGAAATTTTTAAAGAGCGCATCACCGTTATTCAACAATGCCGTAAAGAATTGATACAGCAGACATTTGATCAATATAAAAAGCTTAACATTAGT
>CAZOKU010000072.1:0-2572 GCA_964580715.1 uncultured Rhizobium sp.
AATTGGATAGAGCATCTGACTACGGATCAGAAGGTTAGGAGTTCGAATCTCTTCGAGTGCGCCATCTACTCTCTCAAAGCTTAAAAGCCTCTCATAAATTCCTCAAAAATAGCTAAAAAACTGAAAATGGGACACTGATGGGACAGTTTTTGATAATAAATCATATAAAAATTTCTTCTTCTTTCTTCTTCCTCTCTTTAAAAAAATCTTTCAAAGAATCAAATTTATAGGACAATCTTCGTAACAAGTGCCCCTTTATTGTCCCATAATCTTATTTATATTTCGATCTGAACTAGAGCCATAGACTATTAGGCTATTTTTTACTTCTGATTATATATCCGATGTTGTTATTTATTGTCCTGCAGTTTCAATGTTTGAAATTAATAAATTGAATAATTTGTTATAAAATAGTAATTTTTCTAAAATCTCCCTTTCCTAAAAAAACACCATTTTTGCAGATTTTTTTGACCCGAAAGTCATTTTTTACCCTAAAAAAGTCGATTTTTGCCCTAAAATTTGACCTAAAGGTCAAAAAAATCGTCATTTTTTGTCTTTTTTTAAAAAAAGCGCTATACATTTAAAATTAGAAATAGTAAAAAATATCTCCCATCTGGAGATTTCAAAAATTTCCGTGCTATTTCGATTAAAAATCAATTTTGAATTTAAACGCGATTTAGCGATTCCTGAAAAAAAATAAAATATGAAAAAGCCTCACACTCCTTCCGCTATTTTTGAAATTATCAAAAATAATGACATTAAATTTATTGATTTCCGCTTCACTGACTATAACGGCAAATGGCTTCACATCAGCCACTGTGCTGATGCTGTGGGCGAGGAAGAATTAATTAAAGGAGTTTCTTTCGACGGCTCTTCAGTTCCTGCTTGGAAAGAAATTAACGAATCAGACATGACGCTGATGCCACAGCTTGACACCGCATTTATCGATCCATTTAACGTTGCTCCAACTTTAGTTTTAATTTGTGACATCGTTGAGCCAACCACTGATTCTGGCTATGATCGCGACCCGCGCCACACCGCAAAAAAAGCAGAAAAATATTTAAAAGAAAGCGGAATTGGTGATGTGGCTTATTTCGGGCCAGAGCCAGAATTCTTTGTTTTCAACGATGTGCGCTTTGAACATAATTCACACGGAAATTTTTATCGAATCGATTCAGAAGAAGCTCCGCATAATTCTGCCAAAGAAATTGATGGCGGAAACTTGGCGCGTCGCTCTAGAATTAAAGGCGCTTATTTTGACCCTACCCCGCTTGACACTGGCCAAGATCTAAGATCAGAAATTGTTGAAACTCTGCGCCAAGTTGATGTGGTGCCACTTTTGCATCACCATGAAGTTGCAACTTCGCAATTTGAAATCGGCTTTAAATATAGCACTTTAACCGAAACTTCCGACAATATTCAAAAATTCAAACATGTGGTGCATAATGTTTGCCACACTTACGGCAAAACTGCAACTTTCATGCCAAAACCAATTTTTGCTGATAATGGCTCAGGAATGCACGTTCACCAGTCAATTTGGAAAGATGGCAAAAATCTTTTCATCGGTAATGAACATGCAAATCTTTCGGAACTTGCTCTTTTTTATATCGGCGGCATCATCAAACATGCGCGCGCGATCAACGCTTTTTCCAATGCCACAACTAACAGCTATAAAAGATTGGTTCCCGGCTATGAAGCGCCTGTTCTTCTTGCTTATTCTGCAAAAAACCGCTCAGCATCAATTCGTATTCCGCACGTAACCAATGAAAAAGCGCGTCGCATTGAAACTCGCTTCCCTGATCCGTCTTCCAACCCTTATTTAACTTGCGCGGCATTGCTAATGGCGGGACTTGATGGCATTAAAAACAAAATCCATCCCGGAGAGCCGAAAAATCAGGATCTTTATCATTCTTCAGAAAAAGAATTGAAAAAAATTCCTACAGTTTCACGTTCGCTTCGCGAGGCCCTACAGGCACTTGACAAAGATCGCGATTTCTTGCTTGCTGGTGGCGTTTTCACTGATGAGCAAATTGATGCTTATATCGAGCTTAAAACCAAAGAAGTTGAGCGCTATGAACAAATGCCTCACCCAATTGAGTTTGAGATGTATTACAATAACTAATAAAAACCCGTTATCCTCAATCCGCTGCTGGGCGGAGTCTCTGACTCCGCCCACAGGTTCATGCCTAAATAAAAACAAGTTTTTTGTTGATTTTTTTATTATTTGTTTGAGAATTGGCTTTGTTGTTGTAACGCCAATTAATTTTTTTGTTTAAACCACTACACCACTGATGTTGCTTCTGTTTTATCAATCCACTTTCGCACTGTTTTTTGCTTTTCGTCGGTTTTTGTGCTGGTTTGGGCTGGTTGCTTTGGTTTTTCAGGGGGTTTTTGGTTCTTTTGCTCTTTCTTCTGCTGTGGCTTCTGATTTGCCGATTGCTGCTGATGGTTCAACGGCTACGGTTGTGACACACACGGCTTCTGGAATTGATCAAATTAATATTGCACCTCCTAATGCTTCTGGTTTGAGCCATAATAATTTTACTGATTATAACGTTAATGCTGCAGGGCAAGT
>CAZOKU010000073.1:0-2151 GCA_964580715.1 uncultured Rhizobium sp.
GTTTCTTCCTTTCAATTGGTGAAAACAACGAAAACCTCACCACTTTTCTTTTCGCCAAATAATCAATTTCCAATTTTTCATTTTCACGCTTGAAGGTTGATCTGGCCTTGCTGTTGCTGGTCATTTTCCAGCCGATATTTGGCAAAGTGGTGATATAAAACTTTTGCACATTGCTTAATTTTTCCGAAGTTTTATAGCTTGAGGACATAATGCTTCCTGAGTCAGAATCAAAATCTAGCATGTCTTCGGAAATTTTTTCCATGCTTTGCAGCAAAGGAATGTCTTCGCTTCCTTGGGCAAAATCAGACGAAACTTTCAGCGGTTTTTCATTAAACCTGCCGCAAGAAAACAGAAGGGCGAAACTAAGAATAAGATAGATTTTTTTCATATCATTTTTGGCATTTTTTGCAAAAGAAGCTAGAACGGCCATTTTGCACGATTCTTTCAATAGGATAAAAACATGTTACACAATTGTCACCAACTTTACCATAAATTTTAAAATTATTTTGAAAATTTCCTAAATTTCCTGTGGAGTCAACATAGTCATTGATTGAAGAGCCACCTGATTCGATCGCAAATTTTAAAATTTTTTTAATATTGTTTACTAATTTTTCTGCTTCATTTTGTTTTAGCGAAGATGCCAGTCGAAGTGGCGAAATTCCTGATTCAAACAATGATTCGTTGATGTAAATATTGCCAACTCCAACCACGATTTCATTGTCCATCATGGTGGTTTTAATATTCATTTTTTTATTTTTTAATTTTTGACTTAAATAATCCGCGTTGAAATCTTTTGAAAGTGGCTCGGGTCCAAGTTTTGCAATAGAAGAATGAGATGACAAATTTTTGCTCATCAACAAATCAACAAAACCAAAACGCCGCGGATCGTTGAAAATCAAGAAGTTCCCATCATCAAATTCACAAGTAAAATGATCATGTTTTAAATTTTTAAATGTGTTTGACAAGGTAAGCCGACCGCTCATGCCTAAATGAATCACTAGACTTTTTTGATCTTCTAGGTTTAAAATTAAATATCTTGCTCGGCGCTCAATGCTTTTAATTGTTGATTCTTCAAGCTCTTTTAAGTTAAGCTTAGAGTCAATTCTTAACTTTTTTTCGGAAGAAAAAACTTTCTTGATTTTCTTCCCGACAAGGTTTTGAAGGCCAAGTCTAATGGTTTCAACTTCAGGTAATTCAGGCATTTTAATTATGAACGAATATAAATTAACTCTTCCAGAAGGCACACCCGACAATCGGGTTTTGATGCACAGCTGTTGCGCGCCTTGCGCTGGTGATTTGATGGAGCGCATGAAAGAATCTGGAATTGATGTAACAATATTTTTTTACAATCCCAACATTCATCCTAAAAAAGAATATGAAATTAGAAAGGATGAAAATAAACGTTTTGCAGAAAAATTAGAAATTCCTTTTATTGATGTGGATTATGACGTGCAAAATTGGTTTAAAAGGGCAAAGGGTTTGGAATATGCACCAGAAAGGGGAGAGCGTTGCACCAAATGTTTCGACATGCGTTTTGAGCGCACCGCGCTTTATGCCTATGAAAATGGTTTTCACACCATAACTTCCTCGCTGGGGATTTCGCGTTGGAAAAACATGGAACAAATCAATGATTGCGGCATTCGTGCAGCACAAAATTATGATGGCATAACTTACTGGACTTACAACTGGCGCAAAGCAGGTGGTGCTGCAAGAATGTATGAAATTGCCAAACGTGAAGAATTTTACAAACAAGAATATTGCGGCTGCATCTACAGCCTGCGCGACACCAACGAATGGCGCGTTTTCCGCGGCCGCGAGGAAATTAAAATTGGTGAAGAGTTTTATAAGGAAGTTGAAGTCGATCGTGGGTTGACGGAGGTGAGGAAGTAGGGGCGGTCTGGGTTGATGTATGGCTAACTTTTTTGTATTAGGTCATTGATAATTTGACCCCCAATGCTGGGAGGAGTTTGCAACTCCTCCCTTATGTTCATGCAATAATCATTAATTTTTGGCATGAACCTAAGGGCGGAATTACAAATTCCGCCCAGCACTAGGATACATCCCGCACAGGAAGTGTCATGCTGAGCTTGTCGAAGCATGATTGTGGTATTCCGTAACCTGAATCATGCTTCGACAAGCTCAGCATGACAC
>CAZOKU010000074.1:0-254 GCA_964580715.1 uncultured Rhizobium sp.
GCACAACTGCAACTGCAGCACCAGCATCAGTTACAGATTCATTTACTATCGGTAAACAATCTTTCACAACTTCCCCAACCAACTTTGTGGGTGATGTTGGCGAAATAGTTTACTTCGATCGTTCTTTGAAAAATGAAGAAAGACAATCAATTGAACAATATTTAAGCAAAAAATGGAAAATTCCAGTTTCTACTGCAAGCTAATAATATCAATTTAAAAACTTATCGAATAGTCGGGCTGGGCTTCAAAAACCC
>CAZOKU010000074.1:264-2138 GCA_964580715.1 uncultured Rhizobium sp.
CCGTATCACCGTTCAGCTCAATTAAAACAATCAAAACAAAAGTATTGTTCACTTAATGGCACTGTCGCAAATCAAACCTTCTTGTTTAAAACTAAAATACCCTTGCGGCCCAATAATAACATGATCCAAAACCTTTATTTCCAACCCCTTAAGCACTGCAACAATTTGATTAGTTGTTTTTATATCTGCTGTTGAAGCATGCAAATTTCCACTCGGATGATTATGCAACAAAACCACTGCAGACGCTGAAAGCAACAAGGCTTTCTTTGCAATCATCTTAGAACTCACATAAACTATATCATTTTCACCTTGAACCATCAGCTCATCTTCAATTAACTGATATTTTTTATCCAAAAACAAAACTCTAAATGTTTCATAATTTAAATTTCGCAACTTAATCGAAGCATAGTCCAAAACCGCCTGCCAGTTGTTTAGAACTGGTTTTTGTTTAGCTGATTTTTTCAACACTCTATTTAAAATTTCTGCAACCACTTTAATTTGCACGCACCCAGCATCTCCAAGCCCTTCCACCGTTTTTAACAATTCTAAATCACAATCTACAACCGCCGAAAGATCGCCAAATTTATCAATCAAGTTTTTTGCCAAAGCTTTTGTGTCTTGCCTTACATTCGCAGCAAAAAGCAAAATTTCTAACAATTCATATTCATGAAGCTCTTTTCCTAAAGAATCCAGAAATTTTTTGCGCACTCGCGCCCGATGACCATCTGTTTTAGATTGCACTTTTTTTAATTTTATTTCTTCTAGCGCAAAGCCATAAGAGAGACTAGTTTTTGGTGTTTTCATCTATAATATTTTTATAATCTCGTCAGTCGCAAAATTATTCACGCCCAGCTTATTCAGCCTTTGCAGCTGTAAAACTTCATTCACAGTCCACGCAAACAGCTCGATATCTTGAAAATTCTTGATAAAATCTTCATTTATTAACTTATGAAAAATTGACAAAAATTTTATCTGATTTTTGCTCAAAAAATCTCTTAATTCCCTAACTTCTAATTGATTATCCAGCCTATCACACACCGCAACAAACTGCAAATTTTGACCAAAAACTTTTCTAAATTCAATTAACATTTCGAAAGCAAGCTTATGATCTGTGATGTAAGGCGCGAAATAGATCTTATTCAGATCAATAAAATGCGCTGTAATTTCAGCTTTCAGCAATTTTAAAAGCTCCGTGACATTATTTCTGTCTAAATTTTTAAAATCCATCCAATAATCAAGCTGATTAGCAAAAACAAAATAATCCTTTAATTGCGGCAAATTTTCATTTTCTTTTGGCCTATCATGTTTTAATAATAATTTACCATCACACAACCAAATATCAAACTCAACCGCACGAAAACCTGTTTTATAAGCATTTTCCAAGCTTTGGATTGAATTTTGCAAAACCCCTTCTTTTGCAAAACCACGATGAGCAAACAATTTTATCATATGAAATTCATTAAAAGATTATTACAATTTCGCTGCCACTTCATTATCATTGAAACAACTTATCCAAATTTAAACTCTGCAAAAGAACTAGGCAAAATCTTATTAAAAAACAAGCTTGCCGCTTGCATAAGTTTTTCAGAAGTTGAATCTATGTATTTTTGGCAGGAAAAACTTTGTAATGAAAGAGAAATCTTAGTAAAAATCAAAACTAAACAATCTTCTTATCAAAAAATCGAAGAAATCATAAAAAATCATCATAGCTATAAAATTCCACAAATCATTGCACTTCCTATAAAAAAAGGCTATAGGCCATATTTAAATTGGTTAAATCAGTAATTGAAGAAAGGGGCCAGGCTACTTTTAAACGCCGGTTCGGGATAAAAATGTGTCAAAACCAAGTATTGCAAAGAGCTGGCTTAGAATTT